>JAEZIL010000333.1 GCA_023436685.1 Bacteroidota bacterium
CCTCAAAGCAAATCACCGATGCGGTCATGGAATCACGAGAAATGTATGCTTTAGTCAGAAATGACCTACAATTTATTTCAGATTCTAAAAAGGGAATAGAGGAGTTAACGGCTGCCGCGAAAAGTAGCGCACGTGAGCTCAGTGTAGAAACACATGGAACAATTTTCGCATCAAGCGCTTTTGAATATGCACAAAACGCTAAGCTTTGGTTTTTTACCTCTGCAATTGTTATCGGTATTATATTACTTGCTGCTGGATTCGTACAGTTAGAGATAAATTTCCCTAATCAAACCTCTACAGCTAATTCAGTCGCAACTCGCATATTGATATTTCTTGCCGCCTTTTATTTTCTTGCGGTATGTGTCAAAAACTATAGGGCTAGTAAGCATAATGAAGTTGTTAATACACATCGCCACCATGCATTATCAACATATAAAACTTTTCTAAACGCATCTCGTGACAATGATGAAGAAAAACGTGCAATACTTCTTGAAGTTACTAGGACAATATTCAATACTCAACACACTGGCTACGGCGGTTCGGACGATAATGATTCTAGCAAAATCGTAGATATATTGAGTAGTATCACAAAAATGAAAGGTAGCTAACTTCGCACCATGCAAACCCTCGTCATTATCGATATACAAACCGGCAGTTTTGAAGAAGCACCACGCTACAATGCTACACATTTTTAATCCCGTCATTGCGAGGCTGCTTGCAGCCGTAGCAATCTTGCTTAACCTTATTTCTCGAGATTGCTTCACTACGTTCGCAATGACGAAGGTCTTTCGGCGTCTTGCGCAGCGAAGCAAGCATCGTATACACGAAATACCGGCATTAGCTGCGCAGGCGTTAAGAAAATAGCCATATTGCAGCGCCCGCATTGAAAATGTAGCATAGCGATGGTAGCCGATGGCTTCAAGGTCGGGGTCAAGCATTGTAGTTGATTGTAAGCTTTTTTCAATGCAGCGGAGAGACGGAAATTTTTAGCCGTAGCAGCGTAAGCCTTGAATTTTCTTTGCTTCTTTCTATGTTTCAAGACAAAGAAAGAAGAACTTACAGTTTATGACAACCATAGCAGCCAAAGACGTAAAGATCAGGTACAATACAAATCGGACGGGAAGCACCTGATATGGCGGCTACTGATAGGCAATGAAGAGCATTTGATAAACCATTTAAGCATCAATTGCCCCTGCGAAACCACTACCGACTGGCTGGAAGACAAACAAGTAACTAAACACTAATTACCGTCCGCAATTGTATCCTCCATATAGAACCAATAACCTTGCACGCAACTATTGAGCAGCAGTAATTTGGCATGCAAAATGCTTTATCATATATATATGCGTCTATTACTACTTACCCTACTCTGCACTTCTTTATTGGGTTGCAATAAACCGCCACAAAGCCCCGGCCACGGCAACATGTGTATGCAAACATGCGCTCATGCAATGCTAAGGCCCGATATAGGCGGCACGCCCGAACAGCTGGACACCATACTAGTGAACAGCTTTAAAGCGGGCAATGATATGAGTGCAGCCAGCTTTATAGAGGCGAAATATTATTACACTACACCAAAGGCCATAGAGCTTGCCGAAGGCAACGACTACGAGATAATAAGGGAGCAGGACACCTTTAAAGTAACCAACATTGAGTACGAGGCAGCCCGCCAGGAATATATTCTTTGTGGCGACCATTGCACAGTAGCCCCTGTATCAGTAAAAGTTAACGGCATTGCTAAAAAACCGGAGATCAGCGACAGGGACATTTTTTCTTTCCAGATAAACTAAACAAATAATAGTATATTTGCTATAGTAAAAACTACAAAAAGTAGTTTTTGCTCTTATAAAATGCTGCTAACAAATGCTAAAATGCCGCAAATGGCGGTGTGCTGCAATTGCCATCTCAAAAACAAGCCCGATAAGGCTTTCAGCACCCAACTGTCGCAAGAAAAAATTTTTTTTATGACAGAAAACTTAGCAAAAATTAGCAACAGATATAGAAATACATCAACCGTTACACCGCGGGTGGAAGCGCTCCATCGTCTTGCGCAGGTAGCCCCTGTCCAGGTGTGTATAGATCTCGGTAGTGGTTATGCTCTTGTGGCGCATCATCTCCTGCACGGCGCGCAGGTCGGCCCCGGCCTCTACCAGGTGCGTAGCAAACGAGTGGCGTAGCGTATGGGGGTGTATGTTCTTCCTGATGCCTGCCTTCTCCGTCAGGTCTTTGAGAATGAGGAACACCATGACCCGCGAAAGGGCAGCCCCGCGGCGGTTCAGGAACAGGATGTCCTCGTGCCCCTTTCTGATATGCTTCAGGTGGCTGCGTGTATGCTCGCGGTACAGGTTGATCTGCGTAACGGCCTTCTCGCCAATAGGCACCAGGCGCTCTTTGTTGCCCTTGCCTACCACGCGTACAAAGCCTACGTCAAGGTACAGGTTGCTGATGGCCAGGTTGGTGGCCTCGCTTACACGGAGGCCGCAACTGTACATGGTCTCCAGCAAGGCGCGGTTGCGCTGCCCTTCGGGCGTGCTATGGTCTATGGCTGCAAACAGTGTGTCTATCTCATCTACGCTCAGGAAGGCCGGGAGTGCCCGTTTCAGCTTTGGGGCTTCCAGCAGTTCGGTAGGGTTGTTGCGCAGCACCTCTTCCAGCAGCAGGTACCTGTAGAACGACTTCACCCCGCTCAGCACCCTTGCCTGTGTGCCTGCAGACAGCTCCAGCTCATTGATATGCTGCAGGAAACCCTTCAGGTGGTTCAGTTCAGTTGCCTCCAAAGCAATGTCGGGGTGTGCACCGGCCATATAGTCGCGCAGCATGGTCACATCGTGCAGGTAGGCCTCAATGGTATTGTCGCTCATAGAGCGCTCCAGTTGCAGGTAGGCTTTGAAACCCTTCAGGTATGCATCCCAGGCGGGCATAGGCATTACAGGTCTTTGCGCATGGCATCCAGCAGGTTGCCCAGTGTTGCGGCTTCTTCGGTGCTCAGGTTGGCATCAATGGTAGCAAAGGTGGCCAGCAGGGCAGGCTCTACTTCTTCCAGTATGTTCAGCCCGCTATCTGTTATGCGTATATCCACCTTGCGGCGGTTGTCTTTGCACTCGGTACGTGCCACCCACCCTTTCTCCAGCAGCTTATCTATCAGCCTGCTCACGTTCGACATCTTCTGTATCATACGGTCCTGCACTTCATACAGGCTCATAGCCTGTCCGTGCTGCCCACGCAAAATGCGCAACACATTGTATTGGGGTTCGGTGAGGTCAAACGGCTTTAGTGCATTGTTGATGCGGTTGAACAGCCAGTTGCCCGTGTACATGATGTTAAGGTACGCACGCTGGTGCGGATCCTGTATTGGTTTAGTCTTTATGAGTTCTTCAAGTATCGGCATATGGTTAAACGGTGATACTATAGGGGGGTTAATAATATGTAAATGTAAAAATACCAAATGGGTTTTGATTATCTTGCATCAAATTTTGATAACGTTAATGCTGCATCTTGCGATAATTAATGGACCTAATCTCAATTTGCTAGGCACCCGCGAAACGGACAAGTACGGAAAAGTCTCCTTCGATGACTTCTTTAACCGGCTTAAGCTACGCTTCCCGAATGTTATCCTCTCCTATTACCAGAGCAATGTAGAAGGTGAGCTGATAAATTTTATGCATAATAACCGCTACAAGGTAAACGGTATTATACTGAATGCTGCGGCATACACCCATACAAGTATAGCCCTGGCCGATGCCATTACAGCTATAAATATGCCTGTGGTAGAAGTGCATATTTCTAATATATATGCCCGCGAGCCTTACAGAAGGCACTCGTACACAGCGCCCAAATGCATAGGAAGCATTGCAGGCCTTGGCCTTGAGGGATACGCCCTGGCCGTGCAGTACTTCGTAGAGCGGGCGGCATCAACCGGCAAGCGGGGCAACCCTATAGCCCCTTAGAAACGAGGCTACGTCCATACGCTTCTTACCTTCCATTTGAAGCTCTTCGGCATATACCCAGCCGTCGGCAGCAGCAAAGCGCAAGTACGTCTTGCCATCACTATCAACAGCGCCCGGTTGCACATCGTGCGCCAACCCCACAGAATGGACACGGTATAGTTTGAGCGTTTTACCATCTAAAGTAGTTAAGGCCCCGGGATTGGGCGATAGGCCACGTACCAGGTTATGTATACTGCCGGCAGGTTGGTTCCAATTGATGCTTGTATGCTCTTTGAAGATCTTGGGGGCATGCCTTAGCTCGCCGGTTGCAACGTTGTCTTGAGGTTGCTCCTGAATAGTACCTGCAGCCAACCCTTTGACGGTTTCAACCAATAGCTCGCCGCCAAACTGCATTAGTTTATCGTATAGTGTGCCTATATTGTCTTCAGGTAATATCGGCACCTTCTTTTGAAGCAGTATGTTGCCTGTATCTATCTCGTGTTTCAGCTTAAAGGTGGTTACACCGGTTTCAGTTTCACCGTTAATGATAGCCCAGTTGATAGGCGCGGCACCGCGATATTGAGGCAAAAGTGAGGCATGTACATTAACAGTGCCCATCGGTGGCATGTTCCAAACGGCTTCAGGAAGCATCCGGAAAGCTACTACAACATGTATATCGGCCTCCAGGGCTTTTAGCTGGCTTATAAAGTCAGGGTTCTTTAGCTTATCGGGCTGCACTACTTGCAAGCCATGCTCTTGTGCATACTGTTTTACGGCAGATGACTGCAATTGCATGCCACGGCCCGCTGGTTTATCTGGCGCAGTTACTACGGCTACAATACTAGCCCCGGCATCAACCAATGATCTTAATGAAGCAACTGCGAAATCGGGTGTACCAAAGAATACAATCCGTAAACTGTTAAAGTCTTTCATAGGAAATGCAAAACTAGTGTTATGGTTCAATTATCGTACCGCTGGCATTAAACTTTAGTAACTTACCAAAGTCAATAACCATATAAATAGCTATTATGCCCCAGCAGGGAGTAACCATAGATGACCACCTGATACTTGCATCGTTTCGAGACGAAGCGACCAGAGAAATGGCATTTACACAGCTGGTACGGAAATACCAGGAGCGCCTATACTGGCATATACGCCGTATGGTGGTATCGCACGATGACGCCGATGACGTACTTCAAAATGTGTTTATCAAGGTTTGGAAAAACCTGGCCAACTTTAAGGAAGAGGCTAATTTGTACACATGGCTATACCGTATAGCTACAAATGAAACCCTGACTTGGCTAGATCAGCAGAAACGCAGGTCATCTATATCATTAAGCGATGATGAATCGCCCGTGGCAAACCGCCTGGTAGCCGAAAAAGGATACGATGCCAGTAAGATTGAATGGAAACTGCAACAAGCCATACACACCCTACCCGAAAAACAACGGGTTGTATTTAACCTAAGGTACTATGATGAAATGCCTTATGAAGAGATGTCTATTGTTTTGGAAACCTCAGTAGGTGCATTAAAAGCATCTTACCACCATGCAGTAAAGAAGGTTGAGCAGTTTTTATTGAATAGTAATTAAACTAAGTTGACAAATAACAGTCTAAAAAATATGCAACCGGGAAAGGAAATATCAGATGAATTGAAGGGGTTGGGCAGCTATCTGGCTGATTTGAACAGATCCGTTCCATTTGTGATACCTGAAGGGTATTTCAATGATAATATTGCTGTAATAATGCAGGGAGTTGGGGCAGATGATAGTGATACTGATATTCCTATTTTTATCTCCAGAACCAACCCTTACCTAATACCACAAGGTTATTTTGAAGGTTTTGCAGCAAAGATGCTAAACCAGGTGTTAGAGGTAAACTCAACCCTACTACCCCAACATGGGGTACATACTTTAGCTGCACCTGAAGGATATTTTAACCAGTTGCCGGAGCGTGTACTTGCTGCAGCCAAAGCTGATGAAAAACCAGCTGCAAGAGTAATACCTTTAGGCAGTACGTTATGGAAGAATTTACGCTGGGCTGCTGCTGCTATTCTGATAGCCGGTATAGGCTTTGGTGGATATCAAATGACACAATCCGGCCCCGCAAAACCTTTACCGGCAGCTAAAAGTGTGGAGCAAAGGCTGGCACAGATACCTGAAACAACTATCAGCAATTATATACAACAGAATATTGACGATTTTGATGGTGATATGCTGTCGAGTTTTGTAGCTAACAATGAAAATGCCCCTCTTACTAAAGACCAGTTGACGGACAAAGAAATAATTGATTATTTAGATGAAACAGGATGGGAAACCTCCTTATAAATACTACGCAATGAAAAAGATCGTGTTAATATTCATTATGATAGCCTTGCAAGTTGCTATAGGAAGTACTGATGCACTGGCACAACAGGGCCGCATACGCAACCTGAAAATGGATTTTGTGATAAGGGAAACAAAACTATCACCCGAACAGGTGTCTAAATTCAAACCCTTGTACACAAAGTATGAGGATGAATTACGTAATGTAAGAAAGGGTTTCAAACAAAAGTATAAAGAGCAAAACCCTTCGGCAAGCCCCGATATGGCAAGGCGATATGTTATCGATAACTTGGAGTATCAACAAGCAGAGCTGAACCTGAAAAAAAAGTAAAAGGACGAATTTCTTAAAGTAATTTCTGCACAGCAACTTGCCGAGCTATACCGTGCAGAACAGGAATTTAAAAAGATGCTTGTGCAAGAACTTAATGACCGGAAAGTAGCGCCGGCAGGCAAATAGCTTAAAGCTTCGACACAGGTGTCTTCACATCGTGATAAAACAGGAATTCCCAGCCTTCTGCCCTGCCCTTTTCAGCATATTGTTCGCGTAGCTCCATTGCTTTTTTGCCATCGTAGTCGTACTTGGCTACATACTTTATCTTCATTTGCTTCAGCTGTGGTGCTTCATCACCACCAAAGAAGATCTTTTGGTCTCCATCCTCAATAAGGAATACTATATGTTCAGGGCAATGAGCCCCTGAATGCGTGAAACCTATATAACCATCTATCATACCTGCTTCTCCTTCCAACCACTCTATTTGTCCTGAAGCCAATAAGGGTTCTATTTCAGCCGGATGATATGATGGATAACCTATTTTCAACGCGTAATCTGCCTCAGCGCGATACACATAATATTTGGCATTGGGGAACGTAACATGGCAGGCACCGGCAGCGTCTTTGTATACTACACCACCTGCATGGTCTTTATGAAGATGGGACATCAGTACTTTGGTGACTTGCTCAGGAGTATAACCGCAAGCACGTATATTATTGTGTATCTGAGGTTTGCCATCTTCACTGTTAAACCCAATACCTGTATCTAATACAATTACATCGTTATCCTTTATAACCAGGAAAGGCTGCACTTCAACCAACAGCGAGCCGGTGGGGCGATCGGTTAGAATATCTTTCTCATCATCGAAAGGAACAAATATCTTATCATGACCTATTGTAAAAACACCTTCGGACAACGGGAATATCTTAGCCATACTGGAAACAAAGTTAACGTATCAATACTTGCCTGTCGGCATCTAGTCGCATTAGGATAAATATCAATACACTAAACGATAGCAATGAGGAGCCACCGTAGCTTAAAAAAGGCAATGTAATGCCAATAACAGGAGCTAGCCCTATTGTCATAGATATATTTATAGCAAAATGGAAAAACAATATTGACGCAACGCAGTATGCGTATATACGACTGAAAGAAGACCTTTGCCTTTCGCCAATAAACAAGATCCGCATCATAAGCGACACATATACTAATATGAGTACAGCACTGCCTACAAAGCCAAACTGCTCGCCAACGGCACAGAAGATAAAATCGGTATTTTGTTCTGGCACAAATTCATTTTTGGTTGATGTGCCATTTAAAAAGCCCTTACCTAAAAGCCCGCCCGAACCAATAGCTATTTTTGATTGCTTTACGTTGTAATCGGATGTATTTTCTCTACGCTCCTCACCAAGTTGACTTTCTTTCAAATATGCCTCTGGCACATCC
>JAEZIL010000030.1 GCA_023436685.1 Bacteroidota bacterium
GGTAAGTTTTTGTAACATAAGTGTATAACGGTTTGAAATAGGTGGATGTAAAACTTTTTTCATTATAGTGGTTTTTATAGTTAGCTATTTATCATCATCAATAGCATAAAAGGCGCAGTTACACGTCAGCCCCAAATCATAATAAACGGTTAGTATATTATAATTTCATTTATTCCTAAAGGTTATACACCACAGTTCTCTGAAGTGAAAGCTTTTAGGGATAATCAATAAATTTTTAGTGAGCTCTTTGTGAAACCTTATATGTACTAAATGAGAGCCCTTATATGCTAACTGTAATTTATAAAAATTTGTTAAGTCATGTTACTGTCAATAAAACCTATTGGCCTGGAAGTGTTGTAAATATTGAAATAGGCAAAAATGTTTTAATTGTTTTTTAATCTCATACAACAAAAAAGGGCTGCAATTGCAGCCCTTTTAAAAATTTGATTTAACTGGTAGTTATTAAGCTAGTGTAATGCTATCGTCCAGGTAAACATCCTGAATTGTGTTCAGCAATTGTACACCCTCGTTCATTGGTTTTTGGAATGCCTTACGGCCACTGATAAGGCCCATACCGCCTGCACGTTTGTTAACTACAGCTGTCATTACTGCTTCAGCCATATCAGATGCGCCTTTAGACTCACCGCCAGAGTTAATCAAACCTACGCGGCCCATGTAGCAGTTAGCTACCTGGTAGCGTGCCAGGTCTATTGGGTGGTCGGTAGTCAGTTCTTCGTATACTTTCTTGTGTGTTTTACCATAAGCCATTGCATTGTAGCCACCATTGTTGGTAGGCAATTTTTGCTTAATGATGTCGGCTTGTATGGTAACGCCCAGGTGGTTGGCTTGTGCGGTAAGATCGGCAGCAGTATGGTAGTCAACACCGTCTTTCTTAAATGCACTGTTGCGCAGGTAGCACCATAGTACGGTAGCCATACCCAGCTCGTGCGCATATTCAAATGCTTTAGCTACTTCTACTATCTGGCGTGCGCTTTCGTCACTACCAAAATAAATAGTTGCACCTACTGCTACTGCACCCATGTTCCATGCATCTTTAATAGAGCCAAACATGATCTGGTCAAACTTATTAGGATAAGAGATAAACTCGTTGTGGTTGATCTTAACAATGAAAGGTATCTGGTGGGCATATTTACGTGCTACTGCACCCAATACACCGTAAGTAGAAGCAACAGCGTTGCAGCCACCTTCTATAGCCAGCTTTACAATATTTTCAGGATCGAAATAAATAGGATTAGGAGCGAAAGACGCACCTGCACTATGTTCAATACCTTGGTCAACAGGCAGTATCGATACATAACCGGTATTGGCAAGGCGGCCATTTCCCATCAGCGTTTGTATACTGCGCAATGTTTGTATGTTGCGGTTAGAGTTAACCCAAACATCATTTACTGCATTTGCAGAGGGGGTGTGCAATGTTGATTTATCGATGGTTTTTGACGTGTGCTCCAGGTAATAAGAGGCCTTATCGCCCAATAATTCCTGAATTTTGCTTGATGCCATATAAGATGTGATTTTTAAAAGTGGTGCAAAGGTAATGAATACAGCAAAATATATTATATACACCTTGCTGTTATTTATCAAGGGTTGATTATGAATATCTTAACTCCGTTTTTGCCATTGGGTTGCACATATGGGAGCGGTTGGCCCTGCTCGTTTTTCAACTCATAAGCATCATTTATGCCCGATGGCCAGTAAAAATAATATCTTACATTATAGCGCCTTATATCGCCTAATATTTGCGCGTCAGTAGCCGCAAAAGGCATATTATAGTATTGGCAACCGGCAAAGTAGGCTAGCCTGATGGTTTTACGTACTTCGGGTGCAGTGTTCAGGTTACTGGCAAAGCTGCCTTGTATGTTGTTTTGTTTCAATGTTTGGGCCAGCTCATATTCAGCTCTACCTTGGTTTAGCAAACTGCGCATATCCCATATAGGGTGCACTGTATAGCTAAACGCAAATAGTACGATAGCAATATTGCCTATGGTCTTTTGCCTGTCAACATGCAGCAATACTTTTTGCAGCGTTAGTGCGCCTACTACCATACTTAACGGCAGAGTATACCAAATATAGCGGGCTTCGTAGTTGATAATAATAAACCCAAGAGGGAAGAGCACGAAAGAGAAACCCAGCAGCAAACTCTTATCGCCCCACAGGTGCCTTGTTTTTTTAGATATCATCATGGTAATGGCCAGCAGCCATGTAAGCAGGTAAAAGGCTGATAATTGATTACCACTTATAATGAACTTTAAAAAGTTATAGCCCAGCTTCATTATCTGCAGCAGAAACAATTTTGCTGAATCCCAGAAGTGCGGGGTAGCGCCATTTACAATAAAAGGATCTTCCCAATAATAAGGAGAATCGCTATAAACCGGCGGCAGAAGGTGTGTAATGCTTTCATTAAAATACGGGTGGCCTACCAGGTACCATGAGGTATTTAACCTGCCTGCGGTAGATGTCATCCAAACGCCATATTTATCATACAGCAGGTATATCCATGGCAGGCTTAACAGTGCCATTGTTGCTATGCTTACAAGGCTGTATTGTATCCATTGTTTGCGTGTTTCTTTAAGCCATCCGCTATGAATGATAAAACCACAACCTGCAATATGTGCTACAAAAAATGGGAAAGAGTATGCCTTTGCAAAATAGGCCAGAGCACCAATGGCACCATTTAATATCCACATCCACCGGTTGGTTGCAAAGTTGTTAGCTACAATTAAGCGCAAACTGAGCAGCAGGAAGAAGCATGCCCACAGGTCGGCAAACAACTGCTGGTACACTGCATAGGTCAGGAACACTGCTAATGCCAGGTTAAGAACTATTTGCAGGTATACACGTAGCCTGAACCTTGTGAAAAGACTATGGCTGATCCATATAAAACCTGTTGCCGCAAGGCTGTTTGTAACCACTGCAGCTATAAAGGGGTGAAGCCCGGCTTTAATAAATAGCGCTGTAAACCAGCAGGAAAATGGGCTCCAATATCCGTTTATTGCTTTTGCAATATCTCCGTCAGCATAGCGCTGCGATATAGTCAGGTAAGCTGTAGCATCGGGGTCTACATAGTAGCGGCAATAGGGGTATAATACAATCACCAATATATATAGCAAAATGGTAGCTATAGCCGCCGGGTAGTATTTACTGGTTCCTGTCAAGGTAATGCGCTAGTTACCTGCAATAATAACTTTATTCTTTTTGCGGCGCAACTGATTTTGCAGGCCAAGGGTAGCAGCGCCTATCGCTATCATGTGTACAGGTATAAAATACCTTGAGTTAGCAATGGGCCCCGTAGTAATACAGAAATAGGCTATAATGGCAACAACAAATAAGCGGACACGCCAATCTATTCTTCGAGCAAAGCAAAAAGCTACAAGCCCGCCCAGCCGTATAAAGTTGAAAAGCAATACAATAATAGCCAGCATGAACGACGGATTGGCCAGCAAGTAATTTTCAAAGCCTACCCATCCATCATCTCTTATGGCGGCTGTAAAACTTTTCGCAGGCTGTGTATATAAC
>JAEZIL010000076.1 GCA_023436685.1 Bacteroidota bacterium
CCAAACCCTGCTTACCTTCAAAAGCCAGTACAATAGTACCTATATTGGCTTTGAACCAAACCCCAACTGCGTTTTCTACCTCAATACCCTGATGGAGACCAACAGCATTAAGAATGCGTCTGTAATACCTGTTGGCTTATCGGCTAATGATGGTATTGGCCGCTTCTTCCTGAAGAACAGTACCGACTCGGCAGCTACAACGGTACAAGACCTTAGGCCCGACTATTACGACAGCACTACCGTTACCTATGTACCGCTCTTCAACTTCGACAGGCTAAAACTGGACTTCATCAAGAACATCGCCGTTATCAAGATAGATGTAGAGGGGGCTGAACTGGAAGTAGTATCGGGGCTCACCGAAACGCTGAAGACCGTACGCCCTATAGTGATATGCGAGGTATTGGACAGCCACAACCAGCAGAGCCTGGCAGGCAGCCAGGAGCGTGCTACCAAACTATCGCAACTGGTGAAGCAGTGCAACTATAAGATATACCGCATCCTCCACCCTACAGCTACCGACATAAGGCTGCAGGCTATTGACAGTATAGACCTGAAGGTTTGGAACGATGACAGCTACAACCTAAACGACTACATCTTTGCACCTGGTGAGCTAACAGAACAAGCCATACTTAAGGGTAAATAATATGTGTTGTTAAGTTTTGCTAAGTTTTCTGTCATAAAAAAATATTTTTCCTGTCCGCATCAACGTGCATAAGTCTTGAAACACCTATGCAGCATGGCTTGTAGCGGAAATAGATGCAGTAATAGCGCAGCATTAACTTTTTACATTCCAGAAATACTTAACAGCACATATAGAAAAACACATTCTACTGCACTATTATAATAAAGAGCTATGTACATTTAATCAATGCATAAATGTACATAGCAAATATACAACATTAATCCCTTTTTCTGCCGGCAAATATTAGTACTATTCCGGCAACCAGTACCGCACCGCCTGCATATACAGGCCAGCCTACGCTGTGCTCTTTTTCTTTATTTATCTCCAGCGGGCCTATATCTGCCACTTTCTCTTCAGTAGTGAAGTTTACCTGGCTGAACACCATCATCAGGATGCCAACAATTAGAAGGATAATACCAAATGCTCTCATAATAGTTAGTTTTTACTTTTTGCAACGTAAAATTGATGCCAGACCGCCTGCAATAACTATCTTCAAAAGATAAAACACGCGATATGAACTGGTTATCTTATGCCATAGCTACCCTGCTGCTGTATACCCTGCACGATATTTTGCTGAAACAGCTATCGGGCGGCTCTAACGCTATACTGTCGGCATTTGTCATAAACCTGAGTGCTGCGGTGGTGCTATTGGTGGTTTTGCTGGTAGCGAAGACAGGAGTTGAACCTGTGGCGCTAAAGGAAATTGGTGTAATGGCTGTAGCAGGTATTGCGCTGGGCTTTGCTACTGTTACCTTTATATATTCGTTTAGCAAAGGTGGCGATTTTTCGGTAGTGATGCCACTGGTATATATAGGCATTATAGCCCTGAGCGTAGTAGCAGGCTACCTGTTATTTAAAGAACAGATAAGCAGTATGCAATTGCTGGGCATAGCCCTATCGTGCGTAGGGATATATTTGATGGTAAGGAAGTGATAAAAATCTGATTACCAATAAAAAAAGCAGACAACCGCAAGCAACATTTCGCTAAAAGATTATATTTTGCGTCCATAAATCATACACCCTCCTATGGATAGTCAAAAAGTAGACATGTATCTGATGTCGCACAGCAAATTTTTCGAAGGTCATCAAATTGGTATGGTAAGAGAAATGCTGATACAAGCTGATGATTCAAAATTTCTTGCATTGCAATCAGCCAACTTAAAAGACCCAACCATTATGCTGATTGTATCACTATTGGCAGGTAGCCTTGGTGTAGATCGCTTTATGCTGGGCGAAACAGGACTTGGTATTGCTAAATTACTGACCTGTGGCGGATTTGGTATCTGGGCTATCATCGATTGGTTTCTTATTATGGGCAAGACCAAAGAAATGAATATACGCAAGGTACAAATGGCATTGACTTATTAATACATAACACACGGGCCATTGTTACCAAATACAGCAAAAAGATTCTATCGTTTTGTTACAGTACTGGTAATAATAAGCTGGATTTGGATAGGTATTAACCTGTTGATAAGCATACCATTAAACGTATGTCTTTTTAAAAACGTACTAGGAATACCCTGCCCTGCCTGCGGCACCACCCATTCAGTACAAGCTATATTGAGCGGCAGGTTTGAAGAAGCATTCATGGTGAATAGCTTAGGATATTGTGCCTTGGCCGTGCTAGCTATTTTGCCGGTATGGCTTATGTGCGATAGTATACTACAACGTAATTCGCTATTTGAATGCTATAATAATATTGATGCGAATTTCAGGAAAAACCCTATATGGCTGATATTGATATTAGTTTTAGTAAGCATTAATTGGATATGGCTACTATTTACAGTACAATGAACAAAAATGAACTCATACGGTCATACATACCAAGGGAAGATGAATGTGAGAAAGCTTCGAACGGGTATTTAATGTCGGTAATGGTGATAATGGTTGGCATGCCTTTACCTATTATCAATTTATTGGCTTCCGTTATATTTTATCTGGCTAACCGAAGATCTACCTATTATGTAAGGTGGCATTGCGTACAAGCTATGGTATCGCAGTTTACCATTTTCATAATGAATAGTGTTGGTTTTAGCTGGACGCTGCATATACTTTTAGGCAGTGGCCACATAACTAATAGCTACATAGG
>JAEZIL010000116.1 GCA_023436685.1 Bacteroidota bacterium
CCAGTTGCATGCTCATTTCCAGCATCCTGTCAATCGGCTTCTTTGCTTTTACCCTAAGCTCCTCATCCATCAGTAATTCAGGCTGCTCATACTTCATACACAAATAAAGTTTTTCCAATGTATTCAACTTCATGTGCGGACAGTCGTTACATGCGCAGGCATTGTCCGGAGGTGCCGGAATAAACGTTTTGCCCGGAGAGTTTAATTGCATTTGGTGGAGTATACCACTTTCGGTAGCTACAATAAAGTTGTTGTATTTATTGTCTTCTGTAAATTTCAACAGCTGTGTAGTGGAGCCTATGAAATCAGCAATTTGTAGTACAGCTTCTTCACACTCGGGGTGGGCAATAAGCTGAGCTTCAGGATGCCGTTCTTTAAGCCGGGTTATCTTTTCCAACGAAAAAATCTCGTGTACCATGCAGGCACCGTTCCAAAGCAACATGTTTCTACCTGAAACCTTATTGATATACGACCCTAAATTTTTATCGGGAGCAAAAATGATCTTCTGATCTTCTGGCAGGCTTTCCACTATGAGCCGCGCATTTGAAGAAGTGCATATTATATCGCTTAGTGCTTTAATACCTGCTGAGCAATTAATATATGAAATAACAATATGATCAGGATGTTCTTCTTTGAATTTTCTGAATAACTCAGGTGGGCAACTATCGCTTAGTGAACAACCTGCATGCAAGTCGGGTAATAAGACTTTCTTATGAGGATTGAGGATCTTTGCAGTCTCAGCCATAAAGTGCACGCCAGCAAACACTATGATATCAGCTTCGGTACGTGCAGCCTGTTGGGCAAGACCCAGGCTATCGCCAATATAATCGGCCACGTCCTGTATATCCGGCTCCTGGTAGTAATGTGCCAGCAGTACTGCATTTTTTTCCTTCTTAATTTTTTCGATCTCGGCAAACAGGTCAAGCGAAGGATCTATGTCAAGATCCATAAATCCTTTTTTTTCCAAATCGCTCAATGCAAGCTCAAAATTCACAGCCATATAATACTTATAAGATAATTTATTTAAAAAAGGCTATTACTAATTAGGGGTGTGGATATGGGGAAACAAAAACATTATCCCTATTGCAATTTAGAACAAATACAGTCTTGCACATCTTATTCTTTAGTTATCAACATATAAAAGGGCTGCCATTATTGTATGCCCACAACAAACTGGCCTTGTGTGTATAACCTTGCCTGTTGAAAAGACTTGTTATCTGAATATCGTAAATGGATGTTGGTAAACCCTTAAAGTATGGGAGAGCATAGAATTACAAACGGGACATTTTTTAGTTACCAGACTTAGCTAAGAGTTACTGACATAGAAATCCACCGTAATTCACGTAAAATTAATGCCTACATAACCCCATATATTATAAAAAAAGACGTAAGTATTGTAATATTTGCTTTCAAGGCTTTGTCTTGTCAGATTTTCTTATAAATTTGCCGTCCTCACAATATAATATACAACAACCAACAACCTATAAGATGGCTGTAATTCAGAAAATTAGAACTAAGTATGCGAAACTGGCAGGCTTCGTTATTGTATTAGCATTGGT
Organism: Bacteroidota bacterium; assembly: GCA_023436685.1. Lineage (GTDB taxonomy): Bacteria > Bacteroidota > Bacteroidia > Chitinophagales > Chitinophagaceae > Polluticoccus. The sequence goes on from JAEZIL010000116.1 coordinate 1,560, forward strand.
TGGCTTCATATTAATGGATGCCTCAAGCGGAAGTTTTGGTGACATGCTGGGCAGAGATGCAAGTGTAGCTAAGGTGAATGGAGAGAAAATAGACCAGCTCGAGTTTTCGAAACGTGTGAAAGATTATGAGTTATTATATAGCTATAGCTCTAAGGGCAGGCCTATAGATGAAGTAACACGCGCGCAGATAAACGACCAATCGCTACGTGAGTTGATCAATGATATATTAGTAAAGGGCGAAACCGAAGAACTGGGTTTGCAAACAACTAAAGAAGAGGAGAAAGACCTTATATATGGCGCATCGCCAGATCCTATTGTGCAACAATACCCGGTATTCGCAAATCCTGAAACGCAAATGTTCGACCCTCAGCGAGTGAAAGCATTTGAGCAACAGGTAGACCAAATGGACCCTACTGGTAAAGCAAAGGAGGAATGGGAAGCTATAAAAGCCTACATACTGCGTAATAACACTACTAAGAAATATGCAACAATGATAAGCAGCTGTGCATATACGCCAAAGTTTATTTTGGAAATGCAACAGAAAGAGCAAAAGGAAATGGCGAACCTGCGTTTTGTAAAAGTACCTTACTCAACTATCAATGACGCTGACGTAAAAGTTACCGATGAAGAACTGGTAGCTTATATGAAAAAGAAGGCACCACTATATACTTTAGACGAACCTACAAGAAGCATAGAATATGTATCGTTCGATGTAATCCCTTCGGGAGAAGATACAGGTAAATCGAAAGGCGTATTGGAACAACTGAAAAGCCAGTTTGCGACAACTACCGATAATGAAAGCTTTGTGAATAGAAATTCGGACGACCAGTATGTGGATATGTTTGTAAACAGGAAATCCTTTATGTCGGCATATTCCGACTCTATTCTTAACGCACCGGTAGGTACAGTTGTAGGGCCTTACCTGGAAAACGGTACCTATAAGCTTACAAAAGTTATTGAGAAAAAAGTATTGCCAGATTCGGTTAGGTGCCGCCACATATTAATAAGAACAGAAAATGGTGGACAGGTTGTAGCGGAAGATTCAATAGCCAAAAGAAGGATAGACAGTGTAGTAGCTGTCGTGAATAGCGGTGCAGACTTCCAGGGACTTGTGCAAACAGTATCTGAAGACGAAGGCAGCAAGCCAACTGCGGGCGAATATACATTTACACTGCAGCAGAAAGGCCTGCTATCGAAAGAGTTTGCAGATTTTATTTTTGATGGGAAAGCCGGTGAAAAGAAAGTAGTGAAAGTGGATAATGATGCATATGCCGGATATCACTACATAGAAATACTGAACCAAACGGGAATGGAAAGTGCAGCGAAGCTGGCTACAATAAGCAAAGGATTATATGCCGGAGATAATACCGAAGCAGGAGTTTATGCAAAGGCTACAGAGTTTGCCGGTAAAAACGGAAATGAAAAAGCATTTGATGAGGCGGTTAAAAAACAAAACCTGAACAAACGTATTGCAGAGAATGTAAAAGCAAATGACTTTGTATTGGCAGGATTAGGATCGGCACGCGAAGTTATAAGGTGGATGTATGATGCAAAAGAAGGAGAAGTATCGCCTGTATTCAGCATGGAAGGCCGCTATGTTGTAGCTAAATTAAGTGGGAAACAAGAGCCGGGCCTTATGAAGCTGGATGCGAACAATCGCCCTGCTCTTGAAAGCGCAGTGAGGGCACAGAAAAAAGCCGAGATGATTGTTAACAAATATAAATCATCACAAAACCTGGAATCAGTAGCTCAGTTGAGCGGCCAACAGGTACAACAATCAGATTCGGTAAATGCAGCTAGCGGATTTATACCTAATATGGGCTATGAGCCTAAGGCAATAGGCTACGCGTTCTACAAAGGGTTTAATTTAAACAGCATGTCGCCTGCTATAAAAGGGCAGGATGGTGTAGTTTATATGACTGTGAGCAGCAGGCATGAAAGAGCAATTTCGGAAGCACCTGAAATGGTTGAGCGCCAAAAGATGATGATGCAAATGCAGGCAAAAAATGCCATAGCAGGAGGTATATTTGAAAGCTTGAAAAAAGCAGCTAAGGTGAAATACAATCCTAAAAACCTGTAGTATAAACTTAGATTAAGTAACTATAGTTAAAAACAGCCGCATCATTGCGGCTGTTTTTATTTATAAGGGGACTAAACTAAGTAACTTTGTAATTGCAATATGGAAACTATAGTTAATAAAGTAGCAGAAAGTGGTATAATAACCTTAGACTTGGCCAATTTTTTACCAGCAGAGGAACAGATAAAAACGTTCGACCTGAAACCATTTCTTTTCAGGGAAATGATACTACGCGAAAAAGACTACCGTGCTGCGCTACAAACACACGAATGGGAACAATACCGGGGGAAACATGTAAATATTACCTGCAGTACCGATGCTATAATACCCATGTGGGCCAATATGCTGGCTGCTGCTAACCTACAACCATACACTCTATCCTTATATTATGGTACTGTTGAAGAACTTAAACTACATATTGCCCTGCGTGCAATAGAAGAAATGGATACGAATGAATATGAAAATAAACGAGTGGTAATAAAAGGGTGTGGCGATATTCCTATATCTGAGAAACTCTATGTAGCCATTACACAAAAGCTGAGGCCCGTTGTATTATCGTTGATGTATGGTGAACCATGTTCAACAGTACCTATATATAAACGGCCTAAGCAGCAAGCTTAAACGGCCAGGATATTCATAGCTATCTTTTCAGACAATTGAATAGTTTCTCCCTTGTTAACAGTTACCACAAGGCTATTATCAAACGGCATGCGTTCCACAATTTTTATTTGTGTGCCTATCTGCAAACTAAAGCGCTCTAACTGTTGAAGAAAAGCCGAGGACGTGTCGCGTACAGCAACGATTTTATACTGTTTACCTTCATCGGCCTCAGTAAGTGCGCGTGCGCTTGATTGCGGTATTTCACCATTTGCTTTTGGTATGGGATCACCATGAGGATCATATTCAGGGAAGCCAAGAAATTCATCAAGCCGGTCGGTCAGCTTTTGTGAGCGTATATGCTCCAGTTGTTCTGCAACCTCATGCACTTCGTCCCAGGAAAACTTCAATTTTTTATAAAGAAAACTTTCCCAAAGGCGATGCTTGCGCAAAATATTTAGTGCTTCCTGAACACCTGTATCGGATAAATGAAGCTTTTTATATTTTTCATAGTGAATGAGCTGCTTTTCTGAAAGCTTCCGCAGCATATCGGTTACGGTGGCAGGCTTCGTTTGCATTTTTTCCGCTATTTCGTTTACCGATACTACCCCTGAAGCATTGGTAATTTGTATGCCATAAATAGCTTTCAAGTAATTTTCCTCGGTATAAGTAAGCGGCAACATACGCCCGAAAGTAGTAAGAAAAAGCTGATTGCTAAAAAAATCTAAAAAGCGGGCATCAAGCCCTATTTTTCTTAAATTCGTAACGTTCCCAAAGCAGATAAGGTAAGATGAAGCAACACCGTATGGCCAATAAGTACAGTGCGTTGAATATAATTAGGACATTGGCGGCGTTGGTTATGCTCTTGCTAACAACAGCTGTGGTATATGCCCAGGATGCAAAGCCGCGGCCCATACCGAAGAATTTGAAAGTGCTGAAGGAGTATAGCGATGGCAAAGGCAATATCATTCGAGAAATTCAGTACAGCGAAGGCTCGATGCGTGTAACTGAAACCATCATTATGCCTAAGACATATCATGTAGGGTATAAGGCAGCCATATTGCCCGACACCATGATAAAGGATTCAGTAACACTTGTGGTTGATAAATCGAAATACAGCGTACAAGTGTTTTACAGGAAACGCATGGTGCGCAACTATAAAGCAGTATTTGGCCCTAACCCAAAGCAAAACAAATGTATGGAGGGCGACCGCTGTACGCCTGAAGGCTGGTTTAAGATTACCAATAAAAATCCGAATTCAAAGTTTAATAAGTTCATGCTGCTTAGTTACCCCAATGATTCGGCCACAGTACGCTTCAACAGGATGAAGCAACAAGGGCTGATACCTAAGAGCGCGCGTATAGGTGGCGATATAGGGATACATGGTATATGGAAAGGCGGAGACGATATGATAGAAATGGGCGTAGGATGGACGGATGGCTGCGTGGCATTGAAAAATAAAGATATAGAAGAGCTGTTCACAATGGTGGGCATAGGAACGCGTGTATTCATAAAAAAATAAATTGGGCTAGATACCGGAAATAAATTGCTTGTAAGTATTCTTCCACCCGGCCCAGCCTGCATCAGTTCCCAAAGAAAAATTGTGGAATACAGTAATAAGTGTACTATTGGTATTCTTGAGTAATTCCTTCATCTTTTCAAGCCGCACCTTAGCGGTAACAGCATCAAGGCCCATGTCGAAACGGGCAGTAGTATCCATAAAACAAAAAGGATGTATGCGGAGCGGCGAGATATTTTCAGCCATTAAATCGAACCATAAGAAAGAGCGCCCGGTACCGGCGCGAAAGCCTATATGGGTTGCATAGCCCATGCTGTAATCGTCAGTAATATCATTCCGTATCAGTTCCCGATAGGTATCGGGGAGCTTAAACTTTATATAGTGCTGGCGAGATTGTGTGATTTTTTTAGCAGTTATATTTTCCAGTAGTATTTTTTCATTGGTGATAAGTGAGGGCCGGACGTTGGAATAGTATGATGGATGGATCCCAACACAATATTTATCCGACAGGCGTTTTATTAGAGCCCGCATAGGGGGTGTTGAGGGAGCAATATTTTTATCGAACTGCGAGGTGCGCTCTGCCACCAGCATAAAGTATATAGGAGACAAGTTATGTTGGTCATGCATAACATCTATCCAGTCGAAAGAATCGTAAGGATCATTGCTACCAAATAGTGCTGAAAGCCGTTGCGCAACTTCTGAAATATTCCCGTTAAGTATATCTACGGCTAACCCACCTAAATTGCGTTGCAAACCTTTGTTTTTGTACGACCAGGCAATATCGATATCGTAAGTGGGGGTATATAAAAATTCTTTTTGCTGTACCGCGATATTTTTTTCTTTCAGCAGTTCAGCAAATTTTGCAATCCATTCATCAACAACCGGCTGTTCTAAAAATTTGAATAATACAGATTGTGTTGCCGGGTAACGGTCATGCTTATCGGGGATGAAAGAATAGTACTCTTCATAGCGTGATAGTATAAAAAATATAGCAGAGAAAATATCGAAGGGTAACGACATTTTTTCTTCAGTGCTATGATAAAGTATTGGGATATCTTTCCAGCTGCCAGTGCTTATAGCATGCGGTGTAACACTCTGCTGCCACAGTAAACCCCTATCGGGAATATTAATTGCACCGGGAACAATTGCACCATAAGCAATGGGAACTTCTTGCGATGCATCATGCGTCAATTCGTAATTGAGACCAAATTGTTCTGTAAATAGCCAATCTAATGTATACTTCAACCTGGATGAAGTATGGGGCGTGTATATAAGGAGGCTATTCATTAAATTATTTACTGGCCACGTTCTTTCCAGAGCTGGTTGAAGGTTTGTTTCGGGAATTGCATTTCACCACGGCCATCTACCCAACTGCTTTTAAACAGCTTGTTCACTACCATATTCTTCATACCCGGTGTGGCAATGTTAATAAGTCCGCGATTCAGCATAGCACGTTTCCATAATTTCCATCCAACCGATTCACTGGTTTTATTTAGATGGTCTTCAACTGCAATGTGCCGGTTCTCCAACAGCATTTCGTGTATGTTGATCTTCACAGGGCATACCTCTGTACAATTACCGCAAAGACTGGAAGCATAGCTGAGGTGTTTAAATTCTTCCATGCCTTGAAGGTGTGGTGTAATTACCGAACCGATAGGGCCGCTATATGTAGCCCCATAAGCATGGCCCCCAATATTTTTGTAAATGGGACAAGCATTGAGGCAAGAACCGCAGCGTATGCAGTACATGCTTTCACGAACTTCTTTGCGTAAAAGATTGGTACGGCCATTGTCAAGCAGTATTACATACATTTCTTCAGGGCCATCTGCTTCGTTGGCCGCTCTACCGCCACTAAAGATTGTGTTGTAAACGGTTACTGTTTGTCCCGTACCGTAAGTGGCCAGCAAAGGCCAGAATAAAGAAAGATCGTTAATGGAAGGCAGCACTTTTTCGATACCTACTATGGCAATATGAGTTTTGGGGAAAGCAGTTGATAAGCGACCGTTACCTTCATTTTCTGTAACACATACAGCGCCTATATCTGCTATAAGAAAGTTACCACCGGTAATGCCTACCTCGGCAGTGATATATTTCTCGCGCAGGTTCTTGCGCGCTATCTGCGTAAGCTCCGAAGGGGAAAGGTTAGGCTCAACCCCTAGTTTTTCATGAAACAGTTTGGCTACATCTTCTTTGCTTTTGTGCATGGCAGGGGTAACAATGTGATACGGCGCTTCCCCATCCAGTTGTTGTATATATTCACCCAGGTCAGTCTCAACAGAATCTATATTATGTTTTGCCAGGAAATCATTCAGGTGTATCTCCTCTGTTACCATAGATTTGGCCTTTACCACCTGCCGTGCATTTTTCTCCTTGCATATCTGTAGTACAG
>JAEZIL010000151.1 GCA_023436685.1 Bacteroidota bacterium
CTTCAATACGTTATGGCCATCAATAGGGCCAAAATAACGTAGGCCGAGCGCCTCAAACAAGTTACTAGATTTAGATAATACACCTTTAAGGCCCGCTTCTACCTTCGATGCTAATTCTTGCTGAAACTCTCCAAAAGGTAGTTTGCCCAACAATTTCCATACATCATCGCGTAGCTTATTGTAGGTATGCGAAGTGGTAATATCAGTAAGGTATTCTTTCAGTGCGCCTACATTAGGGTCTATCGACATGTTATTGTCGTTCAGAATAATAAGCACATTGCTATTACTTACACCTGCATGGTTCAGTGCCTCAAACGGTAAGCCGGCTGTCATAGCTCCATCGCCGATAATTGCTATGTGCTGGCGGTAACCCTCGCCTTTATATTGCGAAGCAATAGCCATACCCAAAGCAGCTGAAATAGATGTAGATGAGTGCCCTACACCAAATGTATCGTACACGCTTTCGCTACGTTTAGGGAAACCGCTAATACCGCCATACTTACGATTGGTATGGAATACCTTACGGCGGCCGGTAAGTATTTTATGCCCATATGCCTGGTGGCCTACGTCCCAAACAAGCTGGTCGTCGGGAGTATTCATGACATAATGAAGTGCCACAGTAAGCTCTACAACGCCCAAGCTGGCACCAAAATGCCCTCCATGTATACTTACACAGTCTATAATGAACTGCCTTAATTCGTTGCAAACTTGCTGAAGCTGGCTTTTACTAAGTTTTTTCAGATCATCTGGAGTATCGATCTGGCTCAGCAATGGCCCTGCGGCTATTTCTTCCATTCACTTACCGGGTTGAAAAATCATTCAAAAATAATAAAATATTACGTGATCGCTTTCTTTATGATGCGAAACAAACCAGATCACCCACTAACACTATATCAATTATACTGCCAAATGCACATAAGCCTGTACCTTTGCGAGCGAAATATTTGACAATGTTCAAAAACAGGTATTGGAGAGAGTATCCGCTTTTTCTGCAGTCGGTTCTATTACTGCTTATGATATTCTCATTTACATCGTTCTTTTTTGCTATTTCCCAACTCATAATACCGAAGGCAACAGGGGTGGCAATAGCTGACCTGCAAAATATTAACGAAACCAGCCCTAAAAGTTTTATAGACGCAGCATTATGGCTGCAAGCTATTACCGCTACAGGAATTTTCCTCTTGCCGGCATTACTGTTTGCTTACCTTACACACCCCCGCCCGGCCAGTTATTTAGGACTACGCAAGCCAGGAAAAGTTGTTCATTGGATATTAGTGCCAATAGTAATGGTAGGTGCCGTAATTATTTTTCTACTCATCAACTCTCTTTTTCAAAAACTAAACTGGAGTGCCGACCTAAAAGACCTGCAGGAAAAACATGATAATACTGTAAAAGCATTCCTGAATATGAACTCTTTTACTGACTTTCTTAAGGCATTTGCCATTATGGCCATACTACCTGCTGTAAGCGAAGAGCTCATATTCAGGGGTATACTGATGAGATTGGTTCATAAACGAAGCCATAGAATAGGTATTGCAATTGCTGTTTCATCTCTCGTATTTGCTATTGTACATTATGACCCTGCAGGCCTGGTGGCTATTTTTTGTGCTGCCATACTACTAGGTGGTATTTACTACCTTACAGGTTCGCTTTGGTTAAGCATATTTGCCCATCTTCTTAATAATGGACTTCAAATAATACTTCTATACTTTGGAAGTGAAAACAAAGCCATAAAAACCTTAATGGAAGGCAATGAGCTACCACAAGCAATTGTTATAGCTGGGGTGGCGCTATTTGCGGCATCGTTTTATCTTTTATGGAAAAACCGCACACCATTACCCGATGATTGGTCGGACGACTTTGCAGGAGAAGAAAGAGAAGATAATTTTACAAGATAAGCTACCGCACATGGCATTACACTGGCCTACATTTTTTACCCGCTTAGGCAGCGCTATAGTTTTTTCTGCTATCATGATGGCGGGCTTGCTTTGGAATAAGTGGGCATTCCTTGTACTTGCCATATTAATTTTAACCCTGTGCCTACGCGACTATTTTAGATTGATCATTAAAATAGATGTTAACACAAGAATACCGCAATCGCTTATTGCATTGGCGCAACTCACCAGCGTTGGGTGCATTATATTATTAACTCCCGGCATTGCTTATAAAGCCCTGTGGCCTGCTTTACTTTGCATCCCCACGCTTATGCTATTGATAGCGATACTCAGTAAAGGAACTAGACTGATTGGTATACTGCAAGTATTTGGCGGTATATTTTATATTGCTGTACCGGTAATGCTACTGTACTTGCTACGACTACAAAGCTTATGTATACCACTGGCATTAGTACTAATGATATGGATGAATGATACTATGGCTTACTTGGTAGGCTCATTCATTGGAAAAACACCTTTTTCTCCTATATCGCCCAAAAAAACCTGGGAAGGCACTGCCGGTGGGGCAATACTTACTATTGCAGGTGCTGCAATATGGGGGTATTACTCGCCTTACTATCAAATGGCAGATTGGATGGTGATGGCATTATGTGCCTCAGTTGCAGGTACTGCAGGCGATTTATTAGAATCAAAGTTAAAACGGCTGGCTAATGTAAAAGATTCTGGAACATTAATGCCAGGCCACGGTGGCGCGCTCGACAGATTCGATTCCTTACTTGTAGCCACACCTTTTGTGTATGCTTACGCGTATATTTTTATGCCCCCTCTGCCCATGTCTGTATTTTAGAGTGTACTTTTGCGGCTTACAAACAATAAAATATGTCTCTGCACCGCGAAGGTTTTAAATATATTCTGCTGGCAACCCTACTGTGGGCCGTAGTATTCTTTTTTACCTATACACTAATGACTACAATGGCCTGGGTGTTTTGGCCATTGCACCTAATAATGTTCCTGCTTTGGTTCTGGATCATTTGGTTCTTTCGATTACCTAAACGTACCCACACCGAAGGAGACAATATTGCTGTTGCTCCTGCGGATGGCAAAGTAGTGGTAATAGAAGAAACTTTTGAACCGGAATATTTTAAAGACAAGCGTTTACAGGTGTCTATATTCATGTCGCCATTAAATGTTCACGTGAATCGTAATCCTATAAGTGGCATTGTTAAATATATGAAATATCACCCGGGCAAGTATCTGGTAGCATGGCATCCTAAATCATCTACCGAAAATGAGCGTACCACTGTGGTTATAGGTAATGAGAAAAATACAATCCTTATGCGCCAAATTGCCGGGGCTTTGGCACGCCGCATATGTTACTATGTAAAAGAAGGAGATGTGGTGAAACAAAACGATGAGTTTGGATTCATTCGTTTCGGTTCAAGGGTAGATATCTATTTCCCAATTGGCACTAAAATAGATGTTAAAATTGGCGATATAACACAGGGAGGAGTTACTACGCTGGCTCATTTACCGTAAATTCGTATCTTCACCTTAATAATTAAATTCAATATGAAAAAATTAACCTTATTATTAGGCGTTCTGATGATTGCTGGCGCTTCTTACGCTTGCGATGGTGGTAAAGAAAAAGGTTGCTGCAAAAAAGGCGAAAAAAAGGAATGCTGCAAGAAAGAAGCAAAGAAAGAAACTTCTACTTCTGAGAAAAAAGCATCTTAATGCTACAATTCATTTAAAAATTGCCCTGTTAACAGCAGGGCAATTTTGTTTTAGTATATCCTTACATGAAAAACTTTTACTTCGCATTACTACTGGCACTACTTGCTAACGGGGTCCAGGCACAAATTGGTAAATTAGACCAGATAAAATGGCTGGCAGGTGAATGGGTGATGGATGCAGGAGATATGAAATTTATTGAACACTGGCAACCTGTAAGCAATACACATTGGCAAGGGGCGGGGTATGGAATAACTGCTGTCGGCGATACTGCATTCAGCGAGGCTTTACAAATTGCTGTGAAAAACGATACGGTATGGTATTTACCAACTATAGGTAATCAGAATGACGGTAAACAGGTAAAATTTGCTTGTACAGAGTTAAATCCTAATAAAGCAGTTTTCGAGAATAAGCTACACGATTTTCCGCAACATATTGTATACAATAAAACTTCCGACTCAACTATCTATGCTTATGTAGAAGGTATGCAGAGAGGAAAATTGAGAAAGGAGGAATTCAACTTCAAAAGAAAATAAATAAAGCCGCCAGTTGGCGGCTTTATTTATAGTTGGTTGTAAGCCATTAATGATGATGGTGATGCGCAGCATGTGCATCAGGAAGTTTGAAGAATTCTTCTTCAGTTACTTCTTTCTCTTCAATATTGAATTTGCTTTCTAAAACAGTAAATAGTTTATCGAACAACAAACGGCGATAAGTTTCGTCAACCGTTTTATCATCTTTCATTACTTTAGCCATATAGCTGTCCAGCCATGTAGCCTCTTCTTCGCTTGGCATACCAAAATAGGCCAATACACGTGTTTTAATGTCTTCCATAACATCTTCGCGTGTTACGTCGATGTTGTTATCTAGTATCAGTTTGTCAGAAATCAGTGTCCAGCGTAGCTGGTGGTCGAAACCTGGAAATTCATTTTCTACTTCTGTCTCGCTTTTAGGTTTATCACCCCCTTCTTTCATCCAGCGCTTCAAGAAATCTACAGGCAGGTTGAGCTTGGTATTATGTACCAGCAGTTCATACATTTCATTCTGCAAACGTTCACGGCTTATGCGATCGTACTCCTTACCCAACTCCTGCTTTATCAGCATTTTGAATTCAGCCTCATCTTTCACTTCTGTATTAGGAAATACTTGTGCATACAACTCAGCACTTAGTTCCGCAGGCACCAGTTGTGCTACTTTGGTTAGTGTTAGTTTGTAGTATTCGTTAGCAGCTTCAGGAGTTTTCTTCAGCGGATCTTTCATGAAGCCGGCCAATTCTTCTTCAGTACAAATATCAGCAGGGCGTATAACCAGTGTATCTTCTGCTTTTTTGCCCATCAGCATATCCTGCAGTTTTGCAGGGTATTTTTCCAGTAGAGCAGTGTCTTCTACCATCTGAGGGTCAGCTACTATGTTACCTTCAGCATCGCACATTTCATATTTACAATAAATAATGTTGTCCTTATTACTTACTGTTTCCTGATCTTCTGCTTTACCATAGCGGCGTTTTATACGCTCTACCTCATCTTCAACCATTTTATCGGCCACAGCCACTTTGTATTTAGGTAAAGTGGTTTTATTATCTATCGCATCGATATTGAATTCAGGTTTCAATCCAACTTCAAAAGCAAAATCAACTTCAACAGGCGCATTCATGTCTAAACGTACCGGTTCATCGTTACGCATTATCATTGGTTGCGCAAATATTGCTAATTGTTCAGTTTTAAGGTATTCTTCCAGTTTACTGCTGGCAGTACGTACCACTTCGTCGCTAAATAAAGCCTGGCCATACATTTTGCGTACCATGCCTGCTGGCACCATTCCTTTACGAAAACCAGGAACGTTCGCAGACTTTGCATATTGTTTCAAAGATTTTTCGAATGAAGGCATATAATCTTCTTTCGAAAGTTTTACAGTAATCTTATCATGTAACGTTCCCAGATTTTCACGCGTTACCGTTGCCATCGTACTAAAAATTTAAGTTTAAAAAAAGCCGATCTTGTAGACCGGCTATTGATTTTGAGTGCGGGTGGAGGGACTCGAACCCCCAAGCCTCGCGGCACTAGATCCTAAGTCTAGCGTGTCTACCAATTTCACCACACCCGCATTAAGGACGGCAAAGGTAGGGATTTTCTTTATTGGTACAAATACTATTTATAAGGATATTTTCTGGTGCTTAATCTTTCTTTATACTATTTACTATTGTCATGTCCGTGCCATATCTAACAAGGGCTGATACAGGCTATAACCAATTGTCATTATTTTTATGTTTAGATAAAACGACACAACCTATGACTACAAAAGAAAAAAAAGCCTCATTACTGGTAGTAGAAGATGAAGAAAGCTTGCGGGAAGCTCTTAAGCTGAACCTTGAGCTTGAAGGATATGAAGTAACAACAGCAGATAACGGCCCTGCAGTGTTAAAAATGGTTAAAAACGAATATTTCGACCTAATCATACTGGATATTATGTTGCCGGATATGGATGGTATTACTGTTTGTGAAACTATACGCATGCAACATAACGATGTTCCTATCCTATTCCTTTCGGCTCGAAATTCGGGTGCTGACAGGGTAGAAGGCTTAAAAAAGGGCGGTGATGATTATATGACAAAGCCTTTTAACCTGGAAGAACTTTTGTTGAGGGTAGACAAACTGATAGTTAAAAACAAGAAAATTAAAGAACCTCAGGCTGTACCTGATATTTACGAGTTTGCCGGTTGTAAAATAGATTTTGCAGCTCATGAATGTGTAGATAAAACGGGTAATATACAGGAGCTAAGCAAAAAAGAGGCTGCTTTATTGAAATTGTTGGTAGAGCACGAGGGCGAAGTAGTATCGCGCGAGCATATATTGCAGATAGTATGGGGTTATAATGTGTACCCTACAACCCGCACCATAGATAACTTTATACTAAATTTCCGAAAGCATTTTGAAGCAGACAGCCGCAACCCTAAACATTTTCATTCGGTAAGGGGCATAGGGTATAAGTTTACGGCATAGATTGCGTGTTTAAAAGTTTTTAGTATTTTCAACCTCGAAACTACTTATTCAAACATCCGATCATGCGTAAATATTTATTGGGCGCGGCACTACTATCTATATTAGCCGTTTCATGTAATAAGAATAAAGACATGGAAAGTGCTACTGTTATTGATACAGGCGATGTTGCCCAAGGCGGTTGCGGATATGTTTTAAGGCTAACTGATGATGGTAGGGATTTGAGGCCTACATATCTTCCATCAGCCTATCAACATAATGGCTATAAGGTTAAAATCAAATACAATACAGCCGGTGAGCAGTTTGTTTGTCAAACCTATCCTACTAATTCTGTATTTGAACTAATAGAACTTGCTGATATACGCAGAGATTTTGATAAATAATTATTCTGTAATAACCTCTTTGAATCGAGGGTCTCTTGTAAATTCCTCATCATTCAAAGTGTTAAGAAATGCCATCAGGTCAGCTTTTTGCTGGCCTGTTAGTTTTATGCCAGACGTTAATAGTGGATCTAACGTTGGTGATTGCTGTATACCATCTGTATAATGCAGTAATACCTGATCAAGCGTATTAAACCGGCCATCATGCATATATGGCGGTGTATATTTAAGGTTTCGTAGAGATGGTACTTTGAACTTATACATATCATCGGCAAGCCGGGTAATATGTGCCCTGCCACTATCATTAACTGAGGTTACACTAAGCCCGTTGTTTCTAAAAGACATATCAGTAAATAGCGGTTCTTTATGGCATGTAGCGCAATTTTGACGAAACACATTAAGGCCGCTCTCTTCAGCAGGTGTGAACTCGGCCCCCGGTTCCTTCCGTATGTATTTATCATATTTCGATGTGCTGGAAACCAGCATACCCATAAATTGGGCCATAGCTTTGAAAATACGTTGAGAAGTAACCGTTTCATCGCCAAAAGCAGCCTTGAACATTGATCTATACTTAGCATCTGCACTTACTTTGCCGATGATGTTGTCTACTGTTTCATCCATTTCTACAGGATTCTCGATGGGATTTATCGGCTGCACTTCAATGTGATTCACACCACCATCCCAAAAAAAACTGGTATGCCAGTTCATATTAAATATTGGTGGAGAATTGCGGGTGCCTAATTTGTTGTCAACTCCATGACTTATTGCATGGTCAAGCTGTGCAAATGCAGAAAAAGGTTGATGGCAGCTTCCACAAGAGGTAGAATTATCTCGCGATAACCGGGTATCAAAAAAGAGTTTTTTACCTAATTCAAAACCTTCAGCAGTTAATTTATTGTTTTCAAAATTGTAAAACGGTTGCGGCCACCCTTCCGGTATCTTAAACGTAATATCTTGTTTTGCTACAACAGAAGCCGGACTAAAATCAGGGTCAGGACGACAAGCTGTAAATAGCGAAACAGATACAATAAAACACGACAAAAAGAGGATGAACCCTTGCTTCATAACTAATTAACCGCAATGTTTGGATTGATCCAAATTTACGATTTTTATACTATTTTACCATTGTAAGTCAGTATCATCTATAGGATCGCGGGTAAATTTAGTACGGCTTTGTATTTTTTGCATCTGGCGCTTATATACTAATAAGGCCAACTCTTCTGCAATATTTTGTTTGGTTAAGGCTTGTTGAAGAGCTACTTCAGGAATATCCAGGCGGTACATTAATTGGAAGAACTCGTCCGGGCTGTTTGCTATTACTGATGCTAACTTATCCGCCAACTTTTGCAATAGTTCTTCATCCGATATTGTATCTGGTATTTGCAAGCCCAGTTGCTTACGTAGCAGTTCATTTAGCTGGTTCATAATAAAATTGCCGGCTCTTGCCGGCAACAGTTTTAAAAAGTTTGTATTGCTTTCATTACAATATCCCTGACATTGTTAATAGGTACGCGTTCTTGTATCATCTCATCGCGGTAGCGTATAGTAACAGTCTGGTCATCTTTTGTTTGGTGATCTATTGTTACGCAAAATGGTGTACCGATGGCATCTTGCCGGCGATAACGTTTACCTATAGTATCTTTCTCTTCGTAAAAGCATTTAAAGTAGGGCCTGCATTGATTCATTAGCTCGCGAGCTATTTCAGGTAAACCATCTTTTTTCAGCAATGGCAATATTGCCAATTTGATAGGTGCCAGCATTGGCGGAAATTTCAGCACTACCCGGCTATCTTTCTTTTCTTCAGTGCTTAAGTCTTCTTCTTTATAAGCTTCGCTCATCACCATCATTACTGTTCGGTCAAGGCCTATAGAAGTTTCAACTACATATGGTATATAGTGTTGGTTCAGCTCTGTATCGAAATAAGTTAACTTCTTACCACTGTATTGCTGATGGTTCTTTAAGTCGAAATCGGTACGGCTATGTATACCTTCTACTTCTTTAAAGCCGAATGGGAAATCGTATTCAATATCGCAGGCTGCATCGGCATAGTGTGCCAGCTTTACATGGTCGTGAAAGCGGTAGCGCTCCTGCGGTATACCCAGGCTCAGGTGCCATTTCATGCGGGTTTCCTTCCATTTCTCGTACCATTCCATTTGCGTGCCAGGGCGTACGAAGAATTGCATCTCCATCTGTTCAAATTCACGCATACGGAAGATAAACTGGCGGGCAACTATCTCGTTACGAAAAGCTTTACCTGTTTGTGCAATACCGAAAGGGATCTTCATACGGCCTGTCTTCTGCACGTTCAGAAAATTGACGAATATGCCTTGAGCGGTCTCAGGGCGGAGATATATAACGCTTGCATCTTCTGCTACCGAACCCATCTCCGTTGAAAACATCAG
>JAEZIL010000212.1 GCA_023436685.1 Bacteroidota bacterium
ATTATATTGGTTACGCATTACCCCTAGCGCACCATGCCATGCATTACCTTTTGTGTGCAAAGTACCTTCAGCATTTAAGTTGGTAAGCGAGCTCTTTTGGTCAATTATATTGCCACTCTGAGAAAGATGTTGTGCTTGTATGCTGGTTTCATATCCATCACCACGAAAGCTGCCAATCCCCGCATCCAACAGCAAAGTAGACAAATTGCCACCTCCTATCTTCACATAATTGGCAAAGGGAATCTGCAAAGAGTCAGCACCCAGCGCTAGCGGCCTTAATGGAAACGATGTGTAATTATATGAAAGCGTTTGCTGCGGTACAACATATGCCAGTACCGGCACCGATGTATCTACAGGCGGCAGGTTGGGTGTAAGTTCGGGCTTAGGTGTGTTCCTTACCTCTGGCTTGTACGATTGTATGATCTCTATCGTAGCACCTTTTATTATTGTATCTCTTACAACTATAGGTTCTTTATTCTTTTTGCTACTGCTTTTTTTCTGTGTCACTGCAGTTTTCTTATGCTTAACAGGTGTTTTCTTTGCCTTTTTTCTTTGGGCAGTAGCATCTACCGTTATCACCAGCAACACTACAAACAATATATACAGGCTACGTATCCTCATGCTCCGTTTTATTCAGATAGTTTGCTTTGTTGTTTCTCTAATACTTTTATTTCTTCCAGCTTAGCTGAAGCTTGTTGCTTCAACTCATTGTCTTTTGCATTTTTTACTATGCTTTGTAGCGTAGCCTTAGCATTGAAATAATCTTTCTGATTTGTCAACACATCGGCTATCAGCAAGTAAGATTTTACGATCCAGTAATCGCTACCTGCCGCCTTTTTTATAGATGTATTGGCGGCTTCCTCTGCCTCTTTCAGCTTATTTTGCTGCAAGTATATTTCAGCAACACGGTATCTGGCCTCAACAGCAATATCGTTGTTAGCAGGCTGGTTGGCCAACTGCAAATAAATAGTAAGCGCTTGCTCTCTACGCTTGTATTGCTGCAGCGATCGCGCTTTGTATAACAGCATACTAGTGCGGGCTTGCTCATCAATCCCTGGCAGGTTGTTAAGCGTATCGGCGTATGCTGTAGCCTCTTCATACTTACCTAATTCATAGCTGCTTTGCATAAGGCCTGTATATGCCAACTGCAAATTCTCTTTAGCTATGGCATTATTGCGCAACTGCGTATAGTACTTTAATGCATCGTTATAGTTCTTGTTCTGATAAGAAATAATTGCAGCTTTCCGCGCACTGTTCTCTGTAAAATCGCTCCATGGCAATGATAGTACTGCATCATATCCCAGTAAAGCATCCTGATATTCTTTTAGCTTGTAATGGCTCTCTGCTTTATAGTAATTCGCCTTAGTAACGAAAGCGCCGTTAGGGTATTGCTGCAAATACTTGCCCATTGCTTCCTTTGCCTTATCCCACTTGCCAGAGGCAAACTGCGTTTCAGCAGCAGCGTAATATGCGGAGTCAAGCGAAGCCTCACTCTCTGAAGATATGTTGTTATCCTTTAGCAACGCTGCGTAAGCACCAGGCTGGTTGCTTTGTATATACAGGCTCTTCAAAGCGTCTAGCGCAGCACCTCTTTCTTCCGACGATGGGTAGGTGACTACTACTTTTGTATAGGCCTCAATTGCTTTAGGCACATTGTTCATTTGCTGATATGCAAAGCCTGTTTTCATCCACGCTTTGGCTGCAAGGTTACGCTTATCGCCGCCTTCGGTTAGCGGCTCTAACATGCTAATTGCCGACTGATACTTATCGTCTTCTATATGCAATAGAGCCAGCTCATAGCGTGCATCATTTGCGTACTGCGATGGGGGATTACTATTTACCAAGAGTTGCAACAATGCTGCTTTGTCATTATTGTGGCCCTGTAAGCCAAGCAGTATTGCTTTTTGGAAGCGTGCATAGTCTACCTCGCCATTATTGGCTGCAATTACCTTATCATAAAGCGATGATGCCTTTGTATACTCTTTTTGCATCATCACAGCATCAGCTTCTCTTAATAAAGCGTTTACCCTAAAATTCTCGTCCTGCCCTTTCGATTGATGCGCCTTGTTAAAATAAGCCTGCGCTGCGCCGTAGTTTTGTAATTGCATAGCTGCATAGCCCATATTCAGGTTAGCGTTTTCCAATGTAGCATCGGGGCTTAGCTGCCTGAGAGATGTACGATTGGCCTCGCTTTGCAAAAAGCGGTTATTGTAATCTATCACATCGCCATAATTGCCTACACGATAGGCAACATCTCCCATCCAGAAATTTGCTGCTGCTGCATATACATCATTTACCGGATAAGCTAGCGACGAGTTCAACAGTTTAATTGCTTCGCTCCAATTGCCCTCCTTCATATGCAGCATTGCATAGCCATAGGTAACCTTCTGGTACACCCGTCCAAAACCTTCATCTCTGCGGTTTACCTCCAGCAGTTGGTTATATGCATCAGCATAACTGCCTGTTTTTATCAGCAGATCTGACAATAGGGTTTTAGCTTCGTCTTTATATTGGGTTTGCGGATAAGAAGCCAGCAAATTCCTTATATACCCTACCGCCTCGTTATAATAACCCATCTCGTAAGATAGCTTTGAGGCTAATAACAGCGAAGCCTCTTGCTGGCCGGGGTTAAACTTCATATCTGCACATATGCCAAAAGCATTTCGCGCACTTTTTTTATCATTTATTTTTAAATAGCAATCGCCAAGCAAATACATGGCTGTTTGCCCTAATGAATCTTGCGTATTACTGAGGGGCTTAAACTTCTCAATCGCGTTTTTCCATTCATCTACGCGGTAGTATGAATACCCCATCTCATACATATCTTCCTTCCTTATCTTCTCAGCATTTTCGTAATAGTGTTCAAAGTAGGGCAACGCATCGCCATAACGTTGCTCTTCAAACAATACCTGGGCTGCCAACAAATGCAGTTCATTATCGTAAAACGACTTTTCAGGCCTGCGTATCAATCTTAAAGCTTCCTCAAGGGCTTTGTCAGGTTTGCCCATAAAATAATATATCTCTGCTATATAGTAGGGTACTATATTCTTGTATTGCTTTTCATTATCTATTTTTTTGAAGCTTCTTAAGGCTTCTTCATAATTGCCCTGGTTGTAGGCCAGCAATCCAAAATAATAGTTACCTGCAGCTTTGTACTCGGTATTAGCTTCCCTTATTGCACTAAATAGTGGAGTAGCTTTATCAAACTCCCTGTTATTGAAATAAGCATATGCCAGTTCAAACTTTGCATTGGCTATTTCCTGGTTGCTAAGGTTTGAAATACCGGCCATCTCATAGTATGGAATGGCTTCGTTCAACTGATTATTGCGGAAATAATATTGAGCTAAATGATATGCTGTACGCTGCTTATGAGCAGGGTTGGCAGTAACGTCAATATAGCTTATTGCTTCATCTACGCAATTCTCACCATTCAGCTTAAGTGCCGACACTACCATATAAAACATGGCTTTATCTGCATCAGCAGTTTGCTGCCTGTTTATTGTAGGTGCCACGTAAGCCAAGTAGTTCGCTGCCGACTGGCTTGCAACATTGAAATGGCCCTGCTGAAATTGTTCTTCGGCTACCACCAGCCATTTATTATCGGGCAGGTGGGGTGTATGTATTTGAGCCGATGCCTTGTTGTAAGCCATCGAAACGACAGCTATACCAACAAGGCATCGGTTTATAATTTGATTATTCCTTTGCTTCATCCAAATGTTCTACGTTTTAGAAATTCCATGTTACATTCAAGCTAGGGAAAACAGGTAGTTGGTAAATGCGAACGTTGTCTACACGGCTTATGTAAAATATATTATTCCTGTTATACACATTGCTCACACTTAGGGTAGTTTCAATATTAGAATGCTGGCCCAGGTCGAAACGTTTGCGGGCAGATATATCTAAGCGATGGTACCATGACAAGCGTCCACCATTAATCGCATCAGCATATAATACGCTTAATCCACCATTCTGTGTCAGTACAGGTGTTTGGATGCCTATTGCAGTAGCGTCTCCACCTTCATAAAATCCCTGTGTTTGTGTGAATGGGAATGGCGAACCTACATTCAAACGTGTCGACAATTCCCAGTCTTTCTTTTTACCTGCGTTGTAGCTGGCCAATAAATTAATGTTCCAACGGCGGTCGAACGGTGGAGGATATGTTTGCACCAGGCCTTTTGCATCTATTGATTTGTATTCTATCATCTGATAAGATACAACTCCCCATAAGTACAGCCTGTTTTTGTTATAACGGGCCGAAAGATCAAGGCCTCTTGCTAAACCACTACCCACCTGAAAGTCGGGGTCGGTAGCCAACTGTTGGTTACGGTTAAATTCAATAAGCTGGGTAAAGTTTTTATACCATGGCTCCAGGGTAAGCTCTACATTTTTTATATCCACTTCAATACCTGCCAATGCATGGTATGCAGTTTGCAAATTAGAGTTCACCACTTCACGGTCGGTATTGGTTAAACGCTCATCTGGGCTAAGTATAAACCCTGTGAACAGGTTAACAATATCTCTATCGCTTTTAGTGCTCAGCAGGTTTTGAGAGTATAAACCACCCGCAGCTTTCAGGCGTATATTTCTTGATACGTTATACTTCATACCCAGGCGTGGTTCGGGCGATAGCTTAGCTAAAGCTGAATAATACTGTGCACGGAAGCTTGGCTCAAGTATGAATTTTTCATTGAAATTTTTGCGGTATGAAACGAAAAGGGCACCAGTAGTGTTACGACGTTCCAGGTTGTTGGTTATCTTTTGCTCATTTACATAATCCAGTGTAGTATATAGCCCGCTCACCTCTATGCCATAGCGTATCTGGCTATATCTTGGAAAGTAATATGTAAAGTCGATTGCACCTTCAAAGCCTGATACACCACTTTTGCGTGGAGCGTAGTTAGCTTCATTAAGTTCTACATCGTATTTAGAATAAGCAAACTTACCATTAATAAGGGCCGAGCTGCTACCCGGTGTCACTACGAATGTAGTACCACCACCTACTGCATTCCAT
>JAEZIL010000230.1 GCA_023436685.1 Bacteroidota bacterium
GGACAACCGTTGAAATACGGCACCTTTGGTTTTACCCTCTTTATTTTTAAATGCACTGCTTGTGTAGCCCGGCGTGCGTGCAAATTGCGCAAATGCGGCATTACCTATCAATAGTGCTGCTATTAGCAGACTGAAAGCTCTTGTGAATTTCATTAGTATTTACCGGTTATACAGGGTTAAAGTAAAAGCAAAAAAACCACTTATGCAAGTACCGTATATACCAGTCATTTGAGAAAATTTATCTTACCACTGTGATATTTTATCTTGTATAGCGACTAATAGTGAGTACTTCCTTACTAAACATAATGGATAATAATCTTCAGGATAGGTTTATTGAAATAATTAAACAGCATGAAGGGCTGATATATAAAGTATGTACAGTTTACACCAGCGATAGTGAAACATGTAAAGATATGTTTCAGGAAATAGTACTACAGGCATGGAGCGCATACCCTCGCTTTGGCAATAATGCCAAAGTTAGTACATGGCTTTATCGTATAGCATTGAATACAGCTATAACCCACTTAAGAAAAGAGAAAAAGCATGCAAGTACAAGTAAGCTAGATGACCAACTTCAATTTTATGCACACGTTGAACACCAACGCGATGAAGAATACAAAATGATGCATAAGCTAATAGAGCACCTGCCCCCTCTAGATAAAGCGCTTATATTATTATACCTGGAAGACAAGAGCCATGCAGAAATAAGTGACATTCTTGGTATAAGCAATAGTAATGTTTCCACACGCCTAATGAGGATACGCGAAAAACTAAAAAAACAAGTAAGACCACTTTTTCAATAACAACAAATAAAACACATATGGAACTAGAAGCAATGAAACAAATATGGCAACGCTACGATGAAAATGTGCAGAAAAACAATTCATTGAACGATACGATAATCAAGAAAATGCTACAGCAAAACTCAAAGAATATTATAAGCAAAATGATAGGCTTTGAATACCTGAACCTTACAATAAGTGGAATTCTTACCTTGCTATTGCTGGCGGGAGGATACTATTTCCTACACTTACCTGGTGTTGAAGGCATATTAACATTGTGCTACTTTGTTTCGCTGGTTTGTGCTGCTACCGCCTTACTTGCAAATATGTATATGATTTATTTTCTCAACAACACCGATCTATCCAAACCTGTGGCTGATAATCTTATACGGATGGACAAACTCACACGCTTTACCACACAAAGCAAAATATTCAACCTTATATTGCTGCCAATATTTGTTTTAGCCACCGTTCCGGTTGGAAGGAAACTAGTCTACAATGAAAATATATTTGAGAAAATGCACTTCTGGTGGCCTCTTCTTCTCGCAGCATTAACCCTGGGTGTAATAGCCACTGTATTATTATATCGCACATTTTACACTAACAGGGTGAAAGCAATAAAGGAAAACCTTAATGAAATTGAAAGCTATGAACACTACTAATGGGCATAGTTTTTAAGCCTATCTTATATCAACACACAACAATATGAAAAATAAAAAAAATCAGTCGAAGCTCAGGAAATTCTTTGACAGGTTTTCAAATAAAGCTACAAAAGCCACAGGCAGTCCTGTGGCTTTTATTTTAGCTTCGCTTACCATATTAGTATGGGCAATATCCGGGCCATTATTCGGCTTTTCCGAAACATGGCAGTTGGTTATAAATACAGGCACCACAATTATTACCTTCCTTATGGTATTTGTAATACAACAGTCGCAAAACAAGGATACCATGGCTTTGCACCTTAAGTTGAATGAATTGATAGCCGCCACAAAAACTGCCAGCAACAGATTAATAGATATCGAGGACCTTACCGAAAATGAACTGGAGACAATTAAAATGTATTACATCAAATTATCTAAACTAGCCAAAAATGAGAATGATATACACGCCACCCACTCGCTGGATGAAGCTGTAGATAATACCGAACAAAAAAGAGAAAATAGAACCGAAAAGGAACATGACAATGAATAAATTAAACGTTAAATAGTGCCGGTTAAATAAACTCATTGAACTCAAAAACATCTAACTATAAAATCTTTTTCTATGAGAATGATAAACAAAAGCATAATAATGGCTGGCACTCTAATGTTGCTTGCAGCTACAAACAGTACAGCGCAAGTCATTGTAAACATACGTCCATCAAAGCCCACAGTAGTTGTCAATAGACCCGCTATGCCTGCGCCGGGATATGTTTGGGTTGATGAAGACTGGGAACCACGCGATAATGGTTACGTTTGGCATGGAGGTTACTGGGCTGCCCCGCCGAGGACGCAAGCGGTTTGGGTACCTGGCTACTGGGAAGAGAGGCATAATGGTAAGCATAATGGTCGTGGCAAAGGACATAAAAAAGGTCGTGGCAAAGGACATGGATATGTTTGGGTACCAGGCCATTGGAGGTAACTATATGAAGAATACAGTATTAATGATTGCAATGCTAATGATTTGCACTGCTACCAGGGCACAAAGTATTGATACAACCCAAATGATTGAGCAATTGAATAAAATGCGTGCTGAAGGGTGTAAATGCGGCAACATATACATGGCAGCTGTGCCGCCATTGAAGTGGAATGAAACTCTTGAAAAAGCAGCTTTGGAACATAGCGAATATATGGCTAAGATAAAGGTATTAAAGCATCAAGGCGCTGATGGTAGTAAAGCAGGTGACCGTATTACCCAAAACGGGTATAATTGGCGGACTTATGGAGAAAATGTTGCAATGGGGCCTGAAACAATAACTGCAGTTGTGGAGCTGTGGAAGAATAGCCCGTCACACTGTAAGAATATAATGAATCCTGCGTTTACAGAAATCGGAGCAGCTAAAACGGGGAAATACTGGACACAAGTATTTGCAACACCACGATAAAAGAAGAAGGGCTGCCTATTAGCAGCCCTTCTTCTTTTATCTATAATATTGATTAATCAGCTTTAATCCATGTGGTTGAACGCCCCAACATAGAAACGCCAATGTACCCCCTAACGTCCAGCTTGTTTCCCTCCCGGGTTATTTTGCAAGAATAAGTCTTACCATTTTTAGGGTCGTAAATTGTTCCATTTTCATACAAATTATCATCAGTTTTCTTAAAACCTTTAAGTATAACAAGGCCAACAATAGGTTGACTTCTTTTAGACTCATCAGGGTTCCTGGCGTCTACTTTAGGTTTACCGTCGCGGTTGGGCACTTTTAACCACTCTACCTTACCATAAAATTTATTATCTCTACTCTTATAAATATGAACTTTAGCAGTTTTGTCTTCATTGTACCAACCACCTTCCAGAGGATCTGATTGAGCGAAAGCAACACTTGCAAAACAGGTACAGAACAGAGTGAATAACAAACGAAACGAAAAATTCCTTAGCATGGGTCTAAAAATTTACCTATGCTTAAATTAATTAAAATTTGTGGTTAATAGCACAGAATTTTGTTAATATTATACCTACTTAGCGGGCTCTACCGATCCCGGCCCTGTAATGCTGGATGAAACAGTAGGCTTACCCCTATAACTAATATCGCCGGCACCTGTTATAGACGCATTGAGCGTTTCCAATGCTGTAATTTTAATATCTCCAGCGCCTGTCACTGCCGCAGTAGCAGACTTTGCCTGTAGCCCATAAGCCTTTACGTCGCCCATACCGGTTATACGTATATCAACCTGATTCACCGTACCAGACTTTACAGTTACATCTCCGGCTCCAGATACCTTAGCAACAAACTTGTTTGTATTGATGCCTTCAATATCTACATCTCCTGCACCTGTTACATCAAGGTCAAATGTTTCGCCCACAATTATGCCATTTATATTTGCCTCTCCAGCCCCGGATATTGCAACCGCTCTTAACCGGGGCACACTGATCTCGGCAATTATATCTTCATCGGTTGAGAAATGAAAAAATTTATCGGTGTATAAGCGCAATACCCCATTCTTCACTTCCGTCTTTATGTCTTTTAATAAATTTCCCTGTGCTTTTATTTGTAATGAGGGACTTTCAGTACTGCTTACAACATGGATATTGGCCTGAAGGGGCATGTCAATATCTATTGCGTTAAACGGCTGTGTAACTCGTGAATCTGTTTGCACATCACCTTTCCCTCTTACAATCTTTCGTTTGCACGATGTGCATACAGCTACCAGTATCACAAGCCCCAGCAAGTAATAAACAAAGTTTTTCATATTGATTGAGTGAGTGTTTGTAAGAATTATATCTGCCCCCTATTATGCCGCCACCATATAAAACCTACAGTACCAATGATGGTAAGCGGTAGCGCAGCCAGATACAAGATACCTCCATTTAGGCCACGGGCGCTTTTATCATCAAGGCCCGCCGCAGTTTTGGTACATATGGCACACCCTTGTGCCTTTACCAAAGCCGGGAGCATAACCATAATCATCACAGCAACAGTGAGGAATATCTTTTTCATATATTAAAGTTAAGGCAACATAATATTTCTACCAAGCTATGTATAATAGGGCGATATCATGAGGTAAACAACAACGCCTGTTATACTTACATACAGCCACAAAGGGAAAGTGTACCTTGTTAGTTTTTTATGCTTATCAAACTCTCCTGTTAGTGCCCTGTAAGCTGTATAGAGAATAAACGGCAGTATAATAGCGGCCAGGAATATATGCGTTATGAGAATAAAGAAATATACATAGCGTATACTACCCTCTCCCCCGAATCTTGTATCGCCAGCGAGAAGGTGATGTGCAATGTAAGAGACCAGGAACAAAGCCGAAAGTATAATAGCCGCTATCATAAGCTTTTTATGCATTACATAATTCTTGTTCTTAACTGTTATAAGCCCAGCGATAAGCAAAACAGACACACAAGAATTGATTATGGCGTTTATCAGTGCAAATACATGAACATCAAAACCCAGGTTTACTTTTAATTGCACTCTTGAAAGAATTACTACAGCTGCAAATACCACAAACGATGCGGTATATATCAGCAACCTTGCATTCTTGTCATTCTTTTTAAGTACGGGAGACAACATATTATTTTCTATTTCTTTTCTTTTTCTTTTCAAGTGTTAACAACACGATATCGTCAGCACATCTTTTCAGATCAGCAGTATCGAGCCCGTTATAATAACCCCTTATATACCGGTCCTGATCGAGTAATACCAGCTTTTCGGTATGTACAAAATCATCGGCACCGCCATCGCCCGGTGTAGCATATACCCTCAATTCATTTCGCGCATAGTTATAAATGTCTTTTTTGGCGCCTGTTAAAAACCACCATGTGTCATGATTGGCTTTATACTTATTAGCATATGCCCTTAAGGCCTGAAAAGTATCCCGTTCCGGGTTTACTGTTATAGAAAGAAAATGAACTGCTGTATCTAACGACCGCTCCATTTTAGGGTTTCGGCGAAAAGCTTTTTGCAGCAAGCCCATATTAGTTGTAAGCTTAGGGCATATTGTAGGGCAACTTATAAAGAAAAAATCAACAACAAGTATCTTATTCTTCAGATCATCATTTACAGATATTTGTTTACCAAACTGATTAGTAAGCAGAATATCGGCAACCTGGTGAAAAACAGTATCAACCTCAGTTTTCCCGTCATTTGAAATTGAGTCAATGCTGTCAGCCACATAGTAGCCGGGAAGGTATATTTTATCTTTAGATAGTAGCCTGGCTATAAAATAAAAAGATAGCGGTAGCAAAAACGCTACCGCTATACCTATCAGAAATTTTTTACTTGAACTTCTTTTTGTCATTTGCTGATCTCAAAGCATTAATGTGGTACAACACCCGATGTAGCGTTCATATGCAACCAGAAACCACCGTCGGCCAGGAATGCAATAATAAACCAGATAAACAGCGTAAGTGGTATCAATACCATTATGATAAAACTCTTTACTTCATCTCCCAGGTGCATGAATATTGCTACTATATAGCCCGCTTTGAATATGGTAAGCGCCATAAAGAAGAATACAACCAAAGCCTTGGCCATATTATGGCTAAAGAACATACCTATTATAACCTCAACAACTGTTACAGCCAGTAAGATCCAGAATACTTTCCAGATACGTCCTATTTGCTTTTTACTTTCAGCAGAGTTGATATCTGTATGATGCGACATAACACCTGAATACAGTTTCGACTGATCACCTTCGTACAGGTGTTGTATATTATCGTTATGATGATGACTTGACATGTATGATGCGTTTGTTGTGAATGAAAGATTTGTAAAAATTATAGCAGGTAGAAGCAAGTAAATACAAATACCCAAACCAGGTCTACAAAGTGCCAGTACAGGCCCACTTTTTCAACCATTTCGTAGTGGCCACGGCGCTCGTAAGTTCCGTTTATTGTATTGATAAGAACTAAAATATTCAATAGAACGCCCGATGTAACGTGCGCACCGTGAAAGCCTGTAATAGTAAAGAAGTAATTATAGAAGTCGTGAGTAGCCTGCATACCATGCACCGGTAAAGCAGCTGCTACTTCAGGTTTATTCATTGCAAAAAAACCTTTGATAGTATCCAATGAAGCATTAGGATCAGTAAAAGAACCCCACCATGCACCTTGATGATGTAAGTGCGTCCATTCCCATGCCTGACAAGACAAGAAAGCTATACCGCCCACAATTGTCCATAACAACCATTTTATAACACCTTTACGATCTCCATAGTGGCCCGCATGCACAGCAAGTACCATTGTTACCGAGCTCATGATAAGGATAAAGGTCATCAAGCTCACAAAAAGAAGCGGAAGATCCATATGCCCCATAAATGGGAATGAATGGAATACGTGGTTCGCATCGGGCCATACAGCGCTGAAAAAGCGGGTAGTACCGTATGCAATAAGAAATGCACCAAATGTGAATGCATCGGAAAGTAAGAAGATCCACATCATTATTTTACCATAGCTCACATTGAACGGTGAACGTCCACCTCCCCATACTTTAGTTTCTGCTGTTGTAGCTGCAGCTTGTGCCATAGATCGATTTATAAATTTCGGTTAGTTGTGAATACGCGTGCGAATTTCGAAAGTTTTTTATTGATTTGCCAGAAAGAACACAAATAAATAAATCCACAATATATCTACAAAGTGCCAGTAACTTGCAACAACCTCTAGACCTGTTGCAGAATAAACCTTTACCTGTGTTCTAAAAGCCCTGAAAAATACTATTAAAAGAGCAACTATGCCACCTGCAATATGTAATAAGTGCAGGCCGGCAATTATAAACAAAAAAGATTCGCTTGGGTTGCCATCTACACGTATATTACTGGCATATAGCTGGTTAAAACCTATCCACTGTAAGGCCATAAAAGCAATGCCTAAAATCAGCGTTGCGGTAATTAGCAACCTGTATTTAGGCATTTCGCGGCGCTTAAAAGCTTTAATGCCTAGTATCATGGTAATGCTGCTTATGAATATAGCAATGGTGGATACCCAAAATACAGGTGGCAGCTTATAATCAACCCAATTG
>JAEZIL010000235.1 GCA_023436685.1 Bacteroidota bacterium
ATAACAGCACACAGAGGAATGAACAAATAAGACGCCCCGGATATCCCGGGGCGTTCTGCTATAGCATATTATTGGTTTTGTATTACACCCGCTTTGCACTACTTTGCGGAACATTTTATACATACTATGCAACGCGATACTGCCATATTTGAACTGATACATGAAGAGTTGGGCCGCCAACGTAGAGGCCTGGAACTGATAGCTTCAGAAAACTTTACCAGCATGCAGGTAATGCAGGCTATGGGTAATGTAATGACCAACAAATACGCTGAAGGTTATCCCGGTCGCAGGTATTATGGTGGCTGCGAAGTAGTAGATAAAAGTGAACAACTGGCTATTGACAGGGCTAAAGAAATATTTGGTGTTGGTTATGCCAACGTACAGCCACATAGCGGTGCACAAGCCAATGCATCAGTAATGCTGGCCTGCCTTCAGCCGGGCGATACCATACTTGGGCTTGACCTGAGTATGGGGGGCCATCTCACACACGGTTCGCCTGTAAACTTTTCAGGCAAACTATATAATGCCGTACACTACGGTGTTACCAAAGAAGAGGGAAGGGTAGATTATGACCATTTAGAAAAGCAGGCGCTGGAACATAAACCTAAAATGATCATCTGCGGAGCATCGGCCTACAGCCGCGATTGGGATTATGCACGTATCCGTGCCGTAGCCGATAAAATAGATGCACTGGTATTAGCAGATATAGCTCACCCCGCCGGGCTTATTGCCAAAGGCCATTTAAGTAGTCCTTTCGATCATTGCCATTTTGTAACCACTACTACACATAAAACATTGCGTGGGCCTCGGGGCGGTTTGATATTGATGAAAACCGACTTTGAAAACCCCTGGGGGCAAAAAGGCCCTAAAGGTGAAGTGCGGATGATGAGCCAGTTAATAGACCTGGCTGTATTTCCCGGCACTCAAGGTGGCCCTCTGGAGCATGTTATAGCTGCTAAAGCTGTTTCCTTCTTCGAAATACTGCAAGATGAATATGGTGTGTATACTAAGCAGGTAATAAAAAATGCCCAGGCATTATCAACAGCATTTTTAGAGAAAGGTTATAATATTGTTTCGGGTGGCACCGATAACCATTTATTACTCATCGACTTGCGTAATAAAAATATAAGTGGTAAGAAGGCGGAAAACACATTGGTACAAGCCGATATCACATTGAATAAGAATATGGTTCCGTTTGATGATAAATCACCCTTTGTTACTTCAGGGATAAGGGTAGGTGTTCCGGCTATAACTACGCGCGGGCTAAAAGAACAAGATATGGGTCAGGTGGCCAACTGGCTGGATAAAGTTCTTATGTCGCCGGATAATGCAGAACTGATAGGAACGGTACGTGGGGAAGTTAACGAGTTCATGAAGCAATTCCCATTATACCCCGAATGGTAGTGTAAGACATCAATTTACCTTTTAAAGCCACCGTGTTATAGTTATTTTAACAGGGTGGCTTTTATATTTTTAGTATAATGCACATTCTGATTGGTTCAATTATCAGAAGGCATCATTTTTGGGATAGAGCTATTACATATGACTAGAAAAACATTTCCGTTAATAATTGGTTTATTGCTTGCATTTGGACTTTTACATGAAGATGCATCGGCGCAGAGAAGAAGGAACAGGAAAGCACCTGTAAAAAAGTTGACTATTTATGATGTAGATACACTTACATCGCCCATACCGCGCAACCGAATATATATACATGATAAGATAGACAGGGAACAAAAACGCGCTGATGTATCAGACGGGTCAGTAGATCAATACATATACTACTCTGAGGATACTAATGCAAGCGACGCTGTGACAAAAGCAATTCTGAAAGATATTGACCACTTTCAGATAATGATTGAGAACCTGCCACAGAACGGTAAAGACCCTGCTGAAATGAACCAGGAAAAGATACGTTGCCTGACTGCTGTTTGGGAAACTTTGCGCGATTATAATTCCGACATAAGAGTTGACCCCTATTATTATCGCAAACTGGTAAACAATTTGCGCGAACTTATCATTGCCAGGCAGGAAGGCAGATCATTAACTTTTGTGAATGCAAACCCCAGTATGCAAACGCTTAATAATGTAAAAAACCTGTTTGAAGGAAACTCGCCTGAACGCGCTGCTATATATACAGAAATGGGCAAGCGCGAGCCTAAAATAATGATAAAGCGCTTACATGAATATGCAAATGATCCCTTTGCCGATGATATAATTAGTTCTGCTGCTAAAGTAGTACCCGGCGATGTATTCAATTTTGCATCCTCTACTAACTATACACTAAGTGGTGCAGTACGCCGGAGCAAAGATCCGCTGGTGCAAACAATTGTTCGTATTTCCCAGCAATCAAAATCTCCGCTTAAGGCTATGCCTTTTTTAAGCGACATATATAATAACCGGAAAACAATAGAAGAAGTTGATAAGATCACATCCAACCAGGATTTATTTTACCAGGAGTTGGTTAAACTAAATATACAAAATGATGAACTGGGTGGTGATGCATATATCGATGAACTAAAATACCGTGGCCTGAAGTATGTACGGGAAATGAATGACCTGCATGAGTCGCCCGATGCTGTTAGGTTCAAATGCATTGAGGGCTTTTCGCCTGAAGCATTATATTATATAATGGTAAACGGGCAGGACGAGATATATACAAGTAGCTTTCTGGGTACATTTAAAAGAATGATGGAGAGAATGGCGCCAAGAAAAGGCAATGAGTTTCTTGATAGTATTCACCACGACCGTTTTCGCACATTCATACGCATGTGTGCAGGGTACAACACCCTCAACACATTCCTTGCAAGTATGGAAGATAACAAGCGTACAGAGCTAATGACGGACTTTATTGCCGGCCTTGAGAAAGGTAAGGAAGATGACTTGGAAGATGCTGTAGATGTAGCTGATGCTTTCGGTAGCATTACTGATCCCGAACTGTCAAAATTCCTGCAAAATAAAGTAAAGGAAAACTATGAGCGTTCTTATCAGCAGCGTAGTAAAAAAGGATTGATTATTTATGGCCTGCTGTCAACCCTTTTTGAAGGGTTAAGTGCATCTGAATCGGATGAGAGCATCCAAAAACAATCGGAAATGCTGGATCTTCCTCCCATTAACCTGGTACAATATAAAAACCTGGTAAATGATAGTGGAGTAGTATACCAGCAGTTTTTCTTCTATGGCGACGATGACGGTAAATCTTCCTACGCAAGTTTTCTGGGCAACTTTAAAGATGGAAAATGGAAGGTGGCTACCAATAAATATTGGGCTACTATAACTTCAACCTCAGGCAAGCCCATAGTTATATATGCTAACCTGCCACTTGCTGAGCCCGAAGATGAAACAGCGCAAAAAGAACTGAATAAATATCTTGCAGAGAATGACATTCATCCTACAATAATGGTACATAGAGGCCACAGTTATCATTTGCCCGTAACGCTGGACTATTTGCAGAAGGAAGCAAGAGTTGTGATATTAGGATCATGTGGAGGCTATCATAATCTTTCTGTTGTGCTTGACCATTCACCCGATGCCCATATTATCTCATCAAAGCAAGTAGGCAGCATGAGTGTGAATGAGCCTATTGTAAAAGCGATAAACGACCAGCTGCTGGCAGGCAAAAACATCAACTGGGTAAACACATGGAAGGGCCTTAATGGTTATTTTACAACAAAAAAAGCAGGTACTGCAAAAACATTATTTGATGACTATGTACCACCGCATAAAAACCTGGGTGCTATTTTCATAAAAGCATATCGCAGGCAGTTTAATACAGATGAAGAGTAACAACTCAAATACTCCGATTGACCTTAGTAAATTATCCACCCGTGCACCTGAAGGTTTGGATAAAAGTGAAACCAAAGCTAAGCTGGACGAAATATTACAGGAACTGGACGAACTGCAGAACCTAATGTACGCAGAGCGCAAACATAGCTTGCTGGTGATATTGCAAGGCATGGATGCGAGTGGTAAAGATGGTTTGATTAAAGATGTTTTCTCGGCAATGAACCCACAAGGGGTACAGGTGCAGTCGTTTAAAATACCTACACAGGCAGAGCTTGATCATGATTTTTTATGGCGCATTCACATGCATGCACCTGCCAAAGGCATGGTGCAAGTGTTTAACAGGTCTCATTACGAAGATGTACTGGTAACCAGAGTGCATGGTATTATTGATGATGAGGAAGCTGCAAGTAGGATGGAATCAATTAATGATTTTGAGAAACACCTTACAGCTAATAATACACATATCCTTAAGTTCTATCTGCATGTTTCAGAAAAGGAGCAATTGGAGCGAATAGCAGAGCGAAAAACAGTGCCCCGTAAAATGTGGAAGTATAATGCAAATGATATAAAGGAAGTAGGGCTGCGGGAAAAATATGCTAAGTACTACGAAGAAATTTTTACTTGTTGCAACCATGTTCCATGGTATATCCTCCCTGCCGATCAAAATTGGTACAAAGCGTATCTCATGTCAAGTATCATTCGTGATACATTAAAGGCCCTTGATATGAAATATCCTTCAAAAGGTTAAAAAAGCCTTATTCTATCCTTTACTGCAAATTGGGTACTAAACATGTGCTGCTGTGCAACATTTTCTACAAGGTAATGGTACATAAATTCAGGTAAACCTGGCAATGTTTTTAGCGTATAGTATTAAGAACAGAAGCACTAGTACAATATGTATGGATATTTTATTCATGGGTTTTTTCTGATTATAATGGCACAACTCTTTTAAGATGTACTGTGTAAATGCTTGATGAAATAACAAAGAGCAAAAGATTTTATTAACAGTTTAAAAACGCAATTACCATGGCACAAAATCAAAATCAACAAGACAATCAAAACCCAAACGATCGTAACCAAAGCGGCCAACAACAAAACAGAACTACGCAAGAGCAAAACCAACGCGAACATACTGGTCGTGGTACGGAAAGAGAAGAAGATCTTCAAAGGACTTCAACTCAACAAGATCAAGACATGGAGCAAGGCCGCTCAGGACAACAAGGCCAAGGCCAGCAATCTGGACAATCTAGCGAACGTTCAGGTCAACAAGGCCAAGGTCAAACTAACAACGATCGTAATTCAAACCTGTAAAACAACTACGTTAGCTACAGCTAACGTATGAATATCATTCTAAGCCAAACAGGCTTGACCTTAACATCGTGAAAATTTGTTTTTCAGTTGTGTGTGATTAATGAAACGGGGCGCTATTATTAGTGCCCCGTTAATTATTTATTCAATGCCTTTCCACCATTCATCTCCTTTGTACATTTCTTCAAGATAAACTACTTCCCCTATCATAGGATGAATTATATTTTGTTGCTGCCTATGTGCTGCAGTTGTTGTGCGTTTTATCGGTTCATCCCAGGCATGTAATCCTAACGAGAATTTTGCCCAATGTACTGGCAGCAGGGTGTTTGCTTTAAGGTCTTTGGCCGCTTGCACTACTTCTTCAGGCAACATATGTATGTATTTCCATGCTTCATTGTATTGTCCATTTTCAAGTATTGCAAGATGAAATGGCCCATAGGTATTGCCAATCGTTTTAAAGTGGGTATCATATCCCGAATCGCCACCCATATATATTTTTATGTTAGGCGATATGAGAACAAATGATAACCATATAGTTGTGTTTCTTTTAAAGCCCCTGCCCGAAAAATGCCTTGCAGGCGCTGTGATCACCTTAAGATGTTCATCAAGATTTACTTCTTCATTCCAATCCTTTTCAATAATGTGCTCTGCCTTATAACCCCAATGTTCTAAATGGGCACCAACACCCAAGCCAGTGATTACCATTTTTACTTTTGGCCTTAACTGTACGAGGGTTTTATG
>JAEZIL010000251.1 GCA_023436685.1 Bacteroidota bacterium
CCAAACATCACGCACTCAACCTTTTAACCCGTCAAACCTTCTTAACAACTAACCCCTCATTTCGTAAGGGGATGCAAAGATACAATCTCTTTTTATTCCACCAAATTTTTTATAGAATTTACGGCAAGAAGATGAGCTGACAGATGTAACACTCGCATATTAATTGGAAATTATAAATAGCGCCAGATTTGGTAAATTTGACGATACAACCAGAAACTAAATGCGTAAATATCATTACATTTTTTTTGTACTAATAGCTCTTATTGCAGCTTGTAAACCTGGAAATGAAAACAATAATGCAAACATCCGCCATATGGAAGACACTCTTTTTAAGCTCTACCCTACAGTTAATAGAGTAACTATTGAAGTAAATGACTTCTCAGATGTAATAGTAACCTTAGGTGATATGGAATTGTATGAAGCAGCAGAGGCAGAAAGACAAAGAGTTGCAAAAGAAATAGAAGGCTTGACCAAACATATATTTACTGAAGGCAACAACCTGCAAAAAGGCGAGGTGATCTTTGTAAAAGAAGAGAATACTCTTGAAATTAAAAGCGGCAAGAAAAAGTACCCAATGCAATTAAAATAAGCATTTATGCATAGCTTATGCGATTTATTCGGTATGATTTTTTAGCGGTCAGTTAAACTATTTGCTCTGCAATAGTTCTAATCTGGAGCGAATTACAACCTATGAGATATTTCTTCCTGCTTGTTAGCTTATTTATTACTCAATACACTATTGCGCAGACATATACTTTAAGTGGCCGCCTTGTTGAGAGAAATGACACCTCCGGCCTTATTGGTGTAAGTGTTATCATCACATCTATTGTTGACACTAGCCAGAAAACAGGTACAGCGACCGATGAGACTGGTAATTTTACCATTACCAATTTGCAGCAAGGAACCTATAAACTATCTACAAGTTATATAGGATACAATGCTGTAGAGCGTATTGTAAACATTACAACTAATATAGATCTGGGCGAGATAACATTAGAAGCCTCACCTACTACACTAAGCAATGTAACTGTACAGGGCACGCAGACGCGAATGCAGCAGTTGGGCGATACAACACAGTTTAACGCAAATGCATATAAAACAAATCCCGATGCTACCGCTGAAGACCTTGTAACTAAAATGCCTGGGGTAACCAACGAGAATGGAACGCTTAAGGTAAATGGCGAAGATGTAAAACGCGTATTAGTAGATGGGAAATTCTTTTTTGGTGATGATGCTACCACTGCCATTAAAAATTTACCCGCCGAAGTGATTGATAAAGTACAGGTTTTCGACCGTTTGAATGACCAATCACAATTCACCGGTTTTGATGATGGGCAAGGAGAAAAAACAATAAACATTGTTACTAAACCAGGTAAAAACAATGGCCAGTTTGGTAAAGTATATGCAGGCTACGGAACAGACGAACGATACATAGCTGGGGGCAACGTCAACTTTTTCAATGGCTCAAGGCGCATATCGGTAATAGGTCTATCAAATAACATAAACCAGCAAAACTTTAGTACCGATGACCTTTTGGGCGTTGTTGGCAATTCTAGCGGACAAAATCGTGGAGGTGGGGACCCAGGAGGTGGACGTGGCTACAGAGGTGGCGCAGCAAACAATTTTCTTGTAGGACAGCAAGGCGGAATAACTACAACAAACGCTGTAGGTTTAAATTATTCAGATGATTGGGGTAAAAAGATTAAGGCCACGGGTAGCTATTTCTTCAATCAGACAAGCAATGAAAATAATACTACGCTGAGTAGAAGATACAGCCGCGGTGGAGATAGCGCAATTACATATAACGAAACAAGCACATCGTTGGCTAAAAACATCAATCACAGGGCCAACATGCGCATAGAGTACAATATCGATTCAAATAATACCTTAATTCTTTCACCTAAAATCAGTATTCAGGATAACGAATCGAGCAGAGCCCTTTCAGGACAAAACTATATAGGTGGAGACAAGCTGTTTAGTGCCACAGATAACCGTACTACCAGTAACAACATTGGCTTTAGCTTTAATAACGATCTTCTGTACCGTCATAAATTCAATAAGGCGGGACGTACAATCTCAGTTAATGTAACAACAGGCATAAACAATAGAGAAGGAGACGGCTCTTTATATTCGTTCAATGACTTTGAAGATACAGATAGCCTGGTAGATCAAAGAAGCACCAATTATACCGATGGTTATAACTTATCCGGTAACATTACATATACCGAACCTATTACTAAGCTAAGTCAGTTAATGATAAACTACAATCCATCTTACCGGAATAATAAAACTGACAGGGAAACATTTAATAACAATGGGGGCACCTCAGCTTATACAGATTTAGATACGCTCTTGTCTAACAAATTCATAAATACCTATACCACACACAATGGCGGCCTTAGCTACCGATTAACAGATAAGGATAAAAAAATGAACCTGATGCTAAGTGTTAATGGCCAATATGCAACACTAGAAGGGGTACAGGAGTTTCCATATAGCTTCGACCTTGCAAAAGACTTTAAGAGTATACTACCACGCGCAATGTTGAATTATAAATTCAGTAAAACGCAGAATTTGCGCATCTTTTACAGAACCTCGAATAATGCACCCAGTATATCTCAGTTGCAGAATGTAATAGACAATAGTAACCCACTTTTATTAAAGACAGGCAACCCCGATCTTGACCAGGACTACCAACACATGTTTGTAGTGCGCTATGGCAGTACTAACACAAAAAGTGCACGTAGCTTTCTAATGTATGCTTCTGCAAATTTTACCAATAATTACATAGGAAATTCAACACTGATACCTGCGCAGGATACTGTGATTGAAAATGGAATAATAATAAACCGAGGCGGGCAGATAAGTCGTCCGGTAAACCTGGATGGTTATACGAATGCACGCGCATTTTTCACGTATGGGTTACCTATCAATCCAATTAAAAGTAACCTGAACTTAAACGCCGGATTCTCCTACAGCCATACACCTGCCAT
The DNA here is from genome assembly GCA_023436685.1 of Bacteroidota bacterium. GTDB lineage: Bacteria > Bacteroidota > Bacteroidia > Chitinophagales > Chitinophagaceae > Polluticoccus. Next base: position 2,994 of record JAEZIL010000251.1, read on the forward strand.
GATAAATAATGCAGTAAATTTTGCAAATATCTACAACGTTAATGGCGGCTTTACTCTGGGTAGTAATATTAGTGAAAACCTGGACTTCGCGTTAAGCTATTCAGGCAACTATAACGTTTCACAAAATACTTTGCAGAAAGAACTGGATAATACTTTTTATTCTCAAACTACTTCTTTAAGGTTCAACTGGATATTCCTGAAAGGCTTTGTGTTTAATACAAACATAAATCACAACCTGTATACAGGCCTTACAGGTAGCGGTTTTGATCAAAGCTTCCTGTTATGGAATGCATCATTCGGTTATAAGTTCCTAAAGAACCGTGCATTGGAAGCTAAGGTAGTAGCATACGATATTCTTAATCAAAATCGCAGCATAACACAAACTGCTACCGAAACATATATAGAAGATAGCGAAACCGATGTACTTAAACGCTATTTTATGCTACAACTTACTTATACGCTAAGAAACTTTAAACAACAATAAAAAAGAGCGGTATACCGCTCTTTTTTATTGTTGAAAACGAATGAGATTTAGCTACGTTTAATAGTGCACCCTATTGATTTAGTACTATTAGGATCGATAGGCTTTTGGGCAAGCATATTATCTATTGCAGACCGTAAGAACATTTGAGTTGAAGCTGAAGGATCACTTGGGTTATCTTCCATAGCCCCTTTATATATCAGTTTTCCTTCACCGTCAAAAAGAAATACCTCAGGCGTACGTGTTGCACCAAACGCATCGGCTACTTTAGATGCTTCATCTACAACATATGGCACTTTATAACCTTCCTTTTTAGCGTAGCGAGCCATGGCATCGTAAGAATCGGCCCCTTGACGTTGGGCTGCATTGGAATTAATTATTACCATTCCTATACCCTTCCCCCTGGCAT
>JAEZIL010000355.1 GCA_023436685.1 Bacteroidota bacterium
GTGCTATATAGATTGGCCTATTGTGTAGAAAAATTAAGAATAGTATAAATATGGGTTAGGTTAGGCAAAGGTGTAACTTTGCGTCATCATTTTACATGCGGAAGTTAGCTGCAATATTATTCCGATCGTTTTTACAGGGCTTACTGATACTAAGCCCTATTGCCGTGACGGCATATATAATATATATAGTCTTCAACAGTGTAGATAGCCTGGTACCATGGGTGCCCAGAGGGCTGGGTTTTGTTGTTATTATAGCAGTAGTAACTTTCATAGGTTACATGGGTACCCGCTTTTTCCTGGGTAGAATGCTGTTTGATTCTTTTGATTACCTGCTACAGCATATACCAGGTATCAAATATATATACTCATCTATTAAAGATGTGATGGGGTCGTTTGTAGGAGATAAAAAAAGATTCAATAAACCGGTTTGGGTGTGCACCAACCACAACCCCGAGGTATGGCGTATTGGATTTATGACGCAGAAAGACCTCTCCTATCTGGGAATGGTAAACAAAATAGCAGTGTATTTACCACATGCGTATGCAGTATCGGGTTATGTAATAGTAGTAGAACCGGGCAATGTAAAGCCTATCAATAAAATGAACGCAGCTGAAGCAATGAAATTTGCAGTAAGTGGCGGTATTACCAGCATGGAAGACCATAATAGCCGCCATGAAAAGCATTAAAAGCCCTATTAATTTTAATGCCGGACCGGCAGCCCTGCCTGCTGCGGTACTACAACAAGCATCGGAAGCCATACTAAATTACAATGGCACGGGCCTATCTATATTGGAAATAACGCATAGGGGAAAACTTTTTGATGCAATACTGGAAGAAAGTAAAGAGCTGGTAAAAGAAATAGCGCGCATTGATGATGACTATGAAGTATTATGGTTGCATGGAGGGGGGCGTTTGCAATTTTGCATGGTACCTATGAATTTTCTTGGCGAAAATGAAACCGCAGGCTTTATTGACAGTGGATATTGGGCTACCCAGGCTATAGAATATGCATCGTACTACGGGAAGATAAAAGTGCTGGCTTCAGGGAAGGGCACAGGTTATCAGTCGCTACCGGAATGGCCTGTTGTGCCCCCCGAACTGACGTATGTGCATATTACTACCAACAATACCATTTTTGGTACGCAGATTAAAGATATACCATATACAAACGTGCCACTGATAGCTGATATGAGCAGCGACATATTCAGCCGCGATATAGATTATTCCCGGTTTGACATGTTTTATGCATGTGCGCAAAAGAATATCGGGCCAGCCGGGGTAACACTTGCAGTAGTCAATAAACAATTATTGAAATTCAAAAAGCGGGCGATACCGCCTATGCTTGATTATGGGGAACATGTAAAGAAAGGATCGGTACTGAATACCCCACCGGTTTTTGCAATTTATACATCGTTGCTTACATTGAGGTGGATAAAGGAGAAAGGTATTGAGCAAATAGATAAGGAGAACAAGATAAAAGCAGCGTTGCTGTACGATGAAATAGAGCGCAATACATTATTTCATTTCACGGTAAATAGAATGGACAGAAGTAAAATGAATGTTTGCTTTCATGCCAAGGATAAAGAAACAGAGAATGCATTTAAGCAATATTGTGAGGAGAATGGAATAACAGGTATTGAGGGGCATTGGTCTGCAGGTGCGTTTAGAGTATCTCTATATAATGCAATAAGTATAGCAGATGTGGAGCAGCTGGTAGCTACAATGAAAGAGTTTGAAAAAAAATTGGTAAATAAAAAATAGAAAATGGCGAAAATCATTCCGTTTAAAGGACTAAGACCAACTAAGCAAATTGCACCCAAACTAGCTACCCTACCCTACGATGTTGTGAGTGTAGCTGAAGCAAGGGAGTATAAGAAAGAGCCGTATCATTTTTATCACGTTACCCGCTCGGAGATAGATTTGCCGGAAAATGTAGATGTACACAGCCAGCAAGTATACGATAAGGCTAAGGAAAACCTTGATCAGCTAATAGCTGATAAAATACTGATACAGGATAATGAGCCGTGCTACTATATATACCAGCTTGTAATGAACGGGCGTGAGCAAACGGGGCTTATATGCGGATCTTCCATTGATGATTACCAAAAAGGCATTATAAAAAAGCACGAATTTACACGTCCTGAAAAAGAACTGGACAGGATTAACCATATAAAAACTACCCGCGCGCAAACAGGGGTAGTGTTCCTGGCGTATAATGATAATGATGAGATAAATAAGATAATAGCTGACTGGAAAAGCAGCCATGAACCAACATACGATTTTACTGCCGAGGATAATATAAGACATACGCTATGGGTAGTAGATGACTATGCAAAAGTTGCAAGCATCACCAGGATATTTGATGAACAAGTGCCTGCTACTTATATAGCCGACGGACACCACCGAGCGGCATCGGCAGCTAAGGTATGTGCCGAACTACATGAAGCAGGGATGTCGGTAACAGGAGATGAATCCTTTAACTATTTTGTTACTTGTGTATTCCCCGAGAGCCAGCTTAAAATATTAGATTACAATCGTGTAGTAAAGGATTTGAATAAAATGAGCGCCGGAGAGTTTTTGGAAGCATTGAAAAAAGATTTTACGGTATCTGCACCGCAGGAAGAGCCGATAAAACCCGCACAGCCCCACGAATTTGGTATGTACTTGAACAGAAGGTGGTATAAACTGGAAGCAAAGGAGGGTACTTATACAAAAGATCCTATAGGTGTTTTGGATGTGAGCATATTGCAAAATAACGTGCTATCGAAACTACTGAACATACATGACCCCCGTACGGATAAGCGTGTGGATTTTGTAGGTGGCATTCGTGGATTGGGTGAACTGGAGAAACGAGTGGATAGTGGCGACATGGCTGCTGCGTTCTCTTGCTATCCGGTAAGTATTAAGCAGTTGTTCGATATTGCTGATAGTGGTAATGTAATGCCGCCCAAAAGCACTTGGTTTGAGCCTAAGCTTAGAGACGGGCTTGTAGTGTACATGATATAACTTTTTGGAATTGTAAGGGCGCCGACTGGCGCCTTTAGTTTTATAGATAAGTTCTATTAGCAGAATATGTACATACACCGCAATTTTGAACGATAAATAAATATACTATGGAATATAGGAAGATGGGTAAAACAGGGCTACAGCTAAGTGTACTTTCATTTGGCTCTTGGGTAACTTTTGCCAAGCAAATAGATGATGGGATATCGGACAGATTAATGAGCCTGGCATATGATAATGGGGTAAACTTTTTTGATAACGCAGAAGTGTATTCTCGTGGTGAGTCGGAAAAGATGATGGGCCGTGTGTTGAAAAGCAAGAACTGGGAACGCTCATCGTATGTACTATCCAGCAAAGTATTTTTTGGCTGGAGAGGTGAAAATAACAAACCAAACCAAACGGGACTAAGCCGCAAACATATAGTAGAGGCTTGCCATGAAGCATTGCATAGGCTGCAGGTAGAATATCTTGACCTTTACTTTTGCCACAGGCCCGATAAAAACACACCTATTGAAGAGGTAGTGTGGACTATGAACCACCTCATACAACAAGGGAAAATACTATATTGGGGTACCAGTGAATGGAGCGGTGCTGAGATCGTGGAAGCACATATGGTAGCCAAACAACTGAACCTGATAGGCCCTGCGGTAGAGCAACCACAATACAATTTATTCGAGCGATATAAAATGGAAGTGGACTACTATACTATTTTCAAGAATATAGGTATGGGTACTACTATCTGGAGCCCGTTGGCATCGGGGTTATTAACTGGTAAATACAATAATGGAAT
>JAEZIL010000025.1 GCA_023436685.1 Bacteroidota bacterium
TGGTGTGGTTAATACAGGGAGGCCCTGCAATTAAAAAATATAAATATCGTTCCAGTAGCGGGTTGCTAAACGAAGAGAGAGGCTGCGATATGATCGGCAAATAACTTGCCCTTATGTGTCAGGAATAGTTTATTCTCTTCTTGTGTTAGCTGCTGCTTTTCAAAGAACTCTTCCGCATCATGTAGTATTTGTTTTATTATGGTGCTGCCGTATTCGTTTGCTATTTTATCAAGATCGCAACCCCACATAGTGCGTAGCGACGTCATGATATATTCATTTAATTGCTGCTTGGGTGTTAAGGTTTCCAGCTCGAAATTCAATTTATTATCTCCCAGCAGGCTTTTTATGTATAACGCGTTATTAGCAATATTCCATTGCCTTTTATTTGCGTTGTATGAGTGAGCCGATGGACCTATGCCTAAATAGGGGATGCCCTTCCAGTAGTTTGTATTGTGAATAGCATATTGCCCGGGCAAAGCCAGGTTCGATATTTCGTAGTGGTCGTATCCCATTGCTGCAGCCTGCTCTGCAAGTATCTCAAACTGAGCCGCAGCCTGCTCATTGTCCACAGGCCTTGTTCTTTTTTTCTTTATGGAATGGTGTAACGCTGTGCCTTCTTCCACGGTTAGTGCATACGCCGAGAAATGTGGTATTTGGAGCTCCTTTACTTTCATAAGGTTATTAAGCCATTCATTATCAGTCAGCCCTGGGGTGCCATATATCAGGTCAATACTCAACTTTTCAAAGCCAGTATCTTGCGCAGCTTTAATAGCATATTCAGCCTCGCTGGCATTGTGTGCACGATTCATGTATTGCAGGTCGGCCTCTTTAAAAGATTGTACCCCAATGCTGAACCTGTTAACAGGAGTGTTTTTTAGTGATCGTAGATAATTTAGGGAAAGGTCGTCGGGATTGGCTTCTAAAGTAAACTCTTTTAGCTCCACTACAAATAGCTGAAAAATATGCTCGGAAATTCTATTGATCTCATCGGCACTTAATAGGGAAGGGGTGCCTCCGCCAATGTATATGGTTTCTATGGGCTGGCCTTCTAAGTAATTCCGCTGTTGCTCCAGTTCGTCATGTATAGCTTTCAATAAGTCATTTTTCAAGCCAAATGAGGTTGAAAAATGAAAATTGCAATAGTTGCATGCTTGCTTGCAAAAGGGTATGTGGATATATATACCAGCCACGCTATTATTTTCGCAAAGGTACAACGGCCAGGATGTTAATAATTAAATATCCATCTGTACGATGCAGAAGAGCTAAAAAACTATTTTTGCTGTAAGGGGCAATTCATGAAGTTCAGATACCTACTATTAATATTGATGCTACTGGTTGTGCATGTAAGCGCAAAGGTAAATACGGCTAAGTATGGTTTACCAACTATTAGCATAACTAGCTCGGTGGCTAATACCAGCCTCGACAGCTTTTTGAAAGTACAGCCACAAATGCAGCATGCCTCTGTAATAATGGCTGTAGCGAAGGAGCGCAGGATGATTGATAAAACCCCGGATTTTTATTTCCTCCTGTCGCTTTGCCTTATGCTGGGGATAATCAGGATTATCGATCCCCGCTATCTTACCAATCTCTGGACTGCCTTTCGAAATACCACCCTTAGCGCAAGGCAATTAAAAGACCAGCTCGAAGGAGCTTCGCTCTCGTCGCTACTGATGAATGTTTTTTTTACTATGATAGGCGGGGCTTACATATACTATCTTGTAAAACTCTTTACTCCCTATCAGCCGGGGCGCCTATCTCCACTTGTGCTCATGTTACTGATTATATGTGGCATGATGGTTATTTACCTCGTTAAGTACTTTGTGATACGTTTTAGTGGCTGGGCATTTAGGGTGGAAGGAGTGACGGAGCATTATATTTTCAATGTTTTCCTGATAAACAAGATCATAGCTATACTTTTGTTGCCCGTTACTTTATTACTGGCTTTTGCTGATCCCTCCGTTTCAGGTCCTATCGCTATATTATCGTTTATATTTATCGGGTTTATGATATTGAACAGGTATGCGAGGTCTTGGCAGGTATTCGGTTCCTTCTTCCAGTACAGTAAATTTCATTTTTTTACGTACCTTTGCGCCTCGGAATTATTGCCTTTGGCGATACTAATGAAATTATTGGTACGGGAATTGATTTAATATCTTTTGCCGCCCTATTAAAGTATAACCCCACGTTTACGACCCAAATATGGCTAAAGCTGATCGCTCGTTAAGTAAAGGCACTGGGAAAAAAGAAAACAAGATCAATACTGTTCTGATCACTCAGCCCAGGCCAGACACAGAAAAATCACCCTACTTCGACCTTGCTAAAAAATTCGACCTTAAGCTTGAATTTCATCCGTTTATACGGGTAGAAGGTTTAAGTGGTAAGGAATTTCGCAAACAGCGAATTGACGTAGCAGAATATACTGCAATCATATTCACCAGTCGCAATGCTATCGATCATTTCTTTCGCATATGCGAGGAATTGAAAGTCAAAGTATCGCAGGATATGAAATACTTCTGCATTACTGAGGCTGTGGCCTTATATCTTCAAAAGTTCATTTTATACCGTAAGAGAAAAGTATTCTTCTCTCCTGACGGCAGCACCGAAGGGCTATTGGAGGTAATAGGCAAGCATAAAAATAACGAAAAGTTCATTTTGCCTACTGCTGACAACGGGAAGAATGACATTGCACAGTTCATGTCGAAGAATAACATCGAGTTTGTGGAATCTACTTTATACCGCACTGTGTCGAATGATATAGCTCCGGTAATGGAGAATTCTTTTGACCTGATCGTATTCTTTAGCCCGTTTAGCGTGCAAACCCTGTTCGATCACGATCCCAAATTCAAGCAAAATGGTACTTTGATCGGCGCTTTTGGCCCCACTACTTCAAAGGCAATTGAAGATGCGGGACTGAGACTTGATGTAAAGGCACCTGCACCCAATGCGCCTTCAATGGTTTCAGCTCTGGAAAGGTATATAGCTGATATGCATAAATAACTGCAACTCTGAAAAATTGAATGATCCCGGCCTATTGCGCCGGGATTTTTATTTGCCTGAAGGTGGTATTAGCCTAATTTGCAAGAATGGCTAATAGACTGATCAATGAGCAGAGCCCATATCTGCTGCAGCATGCGCATAATCCAGTTAACTGGTATCCCTGGGGAGAAGAAGCATTTGAAAAAGCAAGACAAGAAAACAAGCCGGTACTTGTGAGCATAGGTTATGCTGCTTGCCATTGGTGCCATGTTATGGAGCATGAAAGTTTCGAAGATGAAGGCACAGCTACTTTCATGAATGACCATTTTATCAACATAAAGGTAGACCGGGAAGAACGCCCTGATGTAGATCACCTCTATATGGATGCCGTACAAGCTATTGGCGGTAGCGGTGGCTGGCCGTTAAATGTATTTGTAACGCCTGATAGAGCACCGTTTTATGGAGGTACTTACTTTCCGCCCAAACCCGTACATGGAAGGCCGTCCTGGATGCAATTATTGCAAAGAATTAACCAGCTCTGGAC
>JAEZIL010000049.1 GCA_023436685.1 Bacteroidota bacterium
GTACCAGGTAGTGGTATATGCATCTAACCATATACCTGTGCATTCTTCATAGCAGACGGGGGCTTTTATAAACTCGTTGATGCTTGAGAAAAAGTTCAATCCACTATTTCTATACCCGAAGTAGAGCATTGGTATCGACATATCGAAGGTGAAATATTTGAGCGCCGGATATTTGTTTAAGGCATCGGCCAATAACTGCTGTAATCCATCAGATTTTATATTGATAGCTAATACAGCGTTCTTATCCTTTTGTTCGTTGTAAAGTTGTAAAAAGCGCTTAAACAGCATAGGGTGTTGGGCAGGGCCTGGCACATCATGAAGCACTACCAATTCGCCATTATAATCACGTATATCTGTCTCAATGCCAAAGCCATGTTCAATGCACCTTATAAAAGCAGCTTCCGTGGTTTTTTCTTCAGCAGTTAGCCAGTATCCTCTATGTTCAATTATTTTCAACTTATTATTTTTCCTGTGCTATCATATTCAGGTACACACCATAACCGCTCTTCATATATTTCTCTGCAAGCACATTTAGTTGTGCTTTGTCGATAAAACCCTTACGATACGCTACCTCTTCTATACAACCTATTTTCAGGCCCTGGCGCTTTTCTATTACTTCAATAAATTGCCCCGCTTCTTGTAAGGAGTCAAATGTACCCGTATCCAGCCAGGCAGTGCCACGGTCCAATACACCTACTTCCAACTTACCACGTTCCAGGTATATTTTGTTCACATCTGTTATTTCCAACTCGCCACGAGGCGAAGGCTTCATGTTTTTTGCTATCTCAACCACATCATTATCGTAAAAATATAAGCCCGGCACCGCATAATTTGATTTTGGCCTGACGGGCTTCTCTTCTATACTTATAACCTTAAAATTACTATCAAACTCTACTACGCCGTACCGTTCAGGGTCGCCTACCTGGTAAGCAAAAACCGTGGCACCATTGGGGTTTATTTTCTTTTGCAGCAAGGTTCCCATGCCTGAGCCGTAAAATATATTATCGCCCAGCACAAGGGCAACGGAATCTTTCCCAATAAAATCGGCTCCTAAAATAAAGGCCTGGGCAAGGCCTTCAGGTTTGGGCTGTACTACATATTCAAACCTGCAACCAAGATGGCTCCCATCGCCTAATAATTTTTTAAATCCTGCCTGATCTTCGGGAGTTGTAATGATTAATATCTCATTGATACCCGCCAACATAAGTGTAGTAAGCGGATAATAGATCATAGGTTTATCATAAACAGGCATTAATTGCTTGCTCACAGCTATTGTGAGCGGATATAATCTGGTGCCTGATCCTCCTGCTAAAACAATACCTTTCATGTATTAATTATACTGTTTTTCGTAATATTTTTGATAATCTCCCGAGGTTACGTGATCCAGCCATTCCTGGTTATTCATATACCATTCAATAGTTTTAGCTAACCCTTCTTCAAAAGTTACTGAAGGTGACCAGCCAAGTTCTTTATTTATTTTTGTAGCATCAATGGCATAACGACGATCGTGGCCGGGGCGGTCTTTAATATAAGTTATCAACTTTTCCGATGTGCCCTGTTCCCTGCCTAATTGTTTGTCCATTTCAGTACATAGCAGTTTTACAAGCTCAATATTTTGCCATTCGTTAAAGCCCCCAATATTATAGGTCTCGCCATTTTTACCTTTATGATAAACAATATCTATAGCGCGGGCATGGTCTATTACATACAACCAATCGCGGGTATATTTACCATCTCCATAAACAGGTAGTGGTTTATTATTGCGAATATTATTTATAAATAAGGGTATCAGTTTTTCAGGAAAGTGGTTAGGGCCATAATTATTGCTGCAATTGGTAATAACGAATGGAAGGTGATATGTATTTCCATAGGCACGTACTAAATGGTCGCTGGCAGCCTTTGATGCAGAGTAGGGGGATTGGGGATCGTAGGGGGTTGTTTCAAGGAAAAAGCCGGTTTCACCTAAAGAACCATATACTTCGTCGGTTGATACATGATAAAAACGTTTGCCTTCGTAATTGCCGGCCCACAATTTCTTAGCGGCATTCAGCAAATTGGCAGTACCCATTACATTTGTCTCAATAAACGCATTCGGGTCTGCTATTGAACGGTCAACATGGCTTTCGGCTGCCAGGTGTATGACCCCTTGAGGCTGATACTGTTGGAAAATACGCTCTATTTCTGTTGCATTACGTATGTCGGCCTTTACAAACTCATAGTTTGGGGCATGTTCAATATCCTTGAGGTTTTCCAGATTGCCTGCATAGGTTAGTGCATCCAGGTTCACTATTTTATACTGCGGATATTGCTGTACAAAAAGCCTCACTACATGTGACCCTATAAAACCGGCACCGCCTGTTATAAGCAATGTTTTTTCCATACTGCGAATGTAAATAAAGAAGCGCTGGAATTTCTTCCAACGCTTCGGTATCTGTAAAGTTTATTAAATCAGGTTAAACGACTCGATGAACTTGGTAGTAAAATTGCCTTTCCTGAAATCTTCATTTTTCATAAGCTGCATATGGAAAGGTAAGGTTGTTTTTATGCCCTCTATTACATACTCGCTAAGTGCGCGCTCCATTGTTTGTATGGCTTCTTCCCGCGTTTGGGCTACCGCTATTACTTTAGCTATCATTGAATCGTAATAAGGTGGTATTGTATAGCCGGCGTAGATATGCGAATCAATACGTACGCCATGGCCACCCGGAGTGTGTAATACTGTGATTTTACCTGGGCTGGGGCGGAAGTCGTTATATGGGTCTTCTGCATTGATACGGCACTCAATAGCGTGCATTACAGGCTCGTAATTGCGGCCACTTATAGGTACGCCTGCTGCAATTTTTATCTGCTCTTTAATAAGATCGTAGTTAATAACCTCTTCTGTTACTCCATGTTCCACCTGTATACGGGTGTTCATTTCCATAAAATAAAAGTTACGGTGCTTATCTACCAGAAATTCGATAGTACCAACACTTTCGTAATTAATAGCAGAAGCAGCTTTGATAGCAGCTTCACCCATCCGCTGGCGCAGTTCCGGTGTCATAAACGGAGATGGTGACTCCTCAACAAGCTTTTGGTGGCGGCGTTGTATAGAACAATCGCGCTCACTTAAGTGGCAAACCGTACCAAACTGGTCGCCTGCAATTTGTATTTCAATATGGCGTGGCTCTTCCACAAATTTCTCCATATAAATACCATCGTTCTTAAATGCGGCACCTGCTTCCGCTTTTGCGGTATTATATGCACGCTCCAGCTCACCTGCCTCCCACACAACCCGCATACCTTTACCCCCACCACCTGCGGTAGCTTTTAGTATCACCGGGTAACCCATGTCCTCCGCAAGCCTTTGTGCCTCTTCCAGGCTCTCCAGCAGACCGTCAGACCCCGGGATAACCGGAACACCGGCTTTTATCATGGTTTCTTTCGCAGTTATTTTATCTCCCATTGCCCGGATCATTTCAGGAGTAGGGCCAATAAATTTAATATTATACTGCGCGCATATTTCTGAAAAGTGTGCGTTTTCAGCTAAAAACCCATAGCCCGGATGTATGGCATCGGCATTAGTAATTTCGGCAGCGGCCATTAAGTGTGGTATATTCAGATAAGAATCTACACTTTGTGGTTTACCAATACATACTGCTTCATCAGCAAAGCGCACATGCAGGCTGTCTTTATCGGCAGTAGAATATACTGCTACAGTCTTTATGCCCATTTCACGGCAAGTACGAATGATTCGTAATGCTATTTCCCCGCGGTTGGCAATCAATATTTTTTTAAACACAAATAATATTTAATAGTCAGAAATAGAAACTAAGTATCAAAACCTTTTAGTGAAAAATGGCCGTAAAGAGGCCATTTTTATATTTTTTTGAAACTTAAGTTCTTTTTACGCAGGTTCTACCAAAAACAGTGGCTGATCGTACTCAACAGGCGATGCATCATCAATCAGCACTTTCACAATCTTGCCGCTTACCTCGCTTTCAATTTCATTAAAAAGCTTCATCGCTTCAATAATACAAAGCACTTGCCCTTGTTTTATTTCGTCTCCTACATTTACAAATGAAGGTTTATCGGGCGACGGGCTACGATAAAATGTACCTATCATTGGAGATTTAACGGTTACATAATTGCCATTTGCAGCATCTGCAGAGGCAGTGGGCTGTGCAGTTTGTGCTGCGCTGGCTTGAGGAGCATGAATAGCAGCGGCGGGTTGGGCTGCTGGCATAGCCATTGGCATAGGCGCTTGTACAGCTACAAATTGTGTTTCACTTACACTTTGAGCTTGTTTAATGGTGATCTTAAATTCACCATCTTCAATACTTAGTTCGCTAATGTTCGACTTGTTGATAGCTTTTATCAGCTCTTGTATCTGTTTATATTCCATTAGGAAATGGCTTTAGTAGTGGGAAATTTATATTATTCTTTAACGCGTTCAACATAGGCACCTGTTTTGGTATCTATGCGTATTAGTTCGTCTGTATCAACAAATAACGGTACCATAACGGTTGCACCTGTTTCTACAGTTGCAGGTTTCAGCGTGCGGGTAGCCGTATCGCCTTTTATACCTGGCTCACTATAAGTTATCCGTAACACAACGTTAGGGGGTAGCTCTACGCTCATAGGAAGTTCAGTCTCCGTATTCACTAAAATAAAGCACTCCTGGCCATCTTTATAAAGCTCAGCACGTTCAATGCTTGATTCAGGTAAACTTATCTGCTCAAAACTGGTGGTATCCATAAAGTTGAACCCACTTTCGTCTTTATATAAGAATTGGTAGGGGCGG
>JAEZIL010000085.1 GCA_023436685.1 Bacteroidota bacterium
GTTGGATACAGCCGTTTCGTATCTTCATTTCTTATACATTTTACTATGCCTGCCAACTATTGGGAACATCTTGCTAATGACAAGAAATTCTTTACAGCATTAAAGGGGAAATCACCTTTAACAATTAAAAGGCGCAAAAATGTTTGTCTTCGCTTGTGTGCTTCTATCATGAGCCAGCAACTCTCCACCAAGGTAGCTGATGTAATTTACAAGCGTTTTCTTGAATTGTTTGATGGCAAAGAACCCACGCCACAGCAAATACTGGATGTGCCCTTTGAAAAGCTGAGGGGTGTTGGATTATCGAACGCGAAAGCAAACTATGTGCGCAATGTTGCACAATATGCCATAGGGCATGGTATGGACGATAAGAAGCTGTACAAGATGAGCAATGAAGAGGTAATGGACTTTCTACTTCCCATAAAAGGTGTTGGTCGTTGGACAGTAGAGATGTTACTTATGTTCACGTTGGGAAGAGAAGATGTTTTTGCTGTTGATGACCTGGGCATACAACAAGCTATGACTCATTTATACAAAATTGACACTTCCGATAAAAAGTTAATGAAAGAAAAGATGCTGAAGATATCAGCCAAGTGGGTTCCTTACCGTACCTATGCTTGCTTGCACCTGTGGCAATATAAAGATAGTGGATAGTGCAGCCCAGTTCGGCAAGTATTACTCCAAATTCTTAATTTTAGAGCATAGATGAACCACCTGCCTCCACTTATACACGACCTAGGGCTTATACTTATCCTTGCCGGCCTTACAACGCTCATCTTTAAAAAACTGAGGCAACCTCTGGTGCTGGGATATCTACTGGCTGGTTTACTCGTAGGCCCCAATATCAATTTATTCCCCACAGTTACGGACATAGGAAATATTCGCATTTGGGCAGATATTGGGGTTATCTTCCTGCTGTTTACACTTGGGCTGGAATTCAGCTTCAAAAAGCTAATGCACATCGGCGGCACTTCAGCAGTTACAGCAATTATAGAGGTCGCTATTATGCTGGCCATTGGGTTTGGCCTTGGTAAAATTATTGGCTGGTCAACAATGGATAGCATGTTTCTTGGGGGTATCCTGGCTGTTGCATCTACCACTATCATCATTCGCTCTTTTGACGAACTGAATGTAAAAGGCAAGCGTTTTGCCAACCTTGTATTTGGCGTGCTTATAATTGAAGATCTGGTAGCTATTTTACTGATGGTCTTGTTGTCAACTATTGCTGTTAGTCAAAATGTAGAAGGTGGCGATCTATTATTATCAGTTGTTAAGCTGGTTTTCTTCCTTATCCTGTGGTTCATTGGTGGTATTTTTTTCATCCCTACTTTTTTACGTATTACCAAAAAGCTGATGAACGATGAAACTATGCTGGTAGTTTCAATAGGCCTTTGTCTTACCATGGTTATATTGGCTTCTATGGCAGGCTTCTCTCCGGCCTTGGGTGCATTTATTATGGGTTCTATACTTGCCGAAACAACTCAGGCTGAACGTATTGAACACCTTATAAAACCTGTTAAAGACTTATTTGGAGCTGTTTTCTTCATCTCTGTAGGTATGCTGATTGATCCGGAAGTGTTGGTAGACTATGCTGTACCCGTAATTGTTATTACTATAGTATTCGTGGTATTCAAAGTTCTGGCTGTTACCATAGGTGCATTAGTGGCAGGGCAACCATTAAAAACTGCAATGTATGCAGGTATGAGCATGGGGCAAATAGGCGAGTTCTCTTTTATCATTGCAACCTTAGGACTTACACTAAATGTTACAAGTAGTTTTCTTTACCCTATAGCAGTTGCGGTTTCCGCAATTACAACCTTTTCTACACCATATATGATAAAACTGGCGGGGCCCTTTTACAATGTTGTTGAAGGGCTATTACCCGTACGCTGGAGAAAAGCATTATCGCATTATAGCTCAGGTACAGGATCCATTACTGCTGCCAGCGATTGGCAAATACTACTTAAATCCTATATTATTTATATAGCCATTTTCTCGGTAGTTATAGTAGGTATTATTGTACTTTTTGCAGAATATGCTGCCCCATGGTTAACTAATCATTTTCAAAGTGCAGAAACCGGTAATTATCTTTCTGCAGCCATTTGCTTTTTTATACTTGCTCCTCTTCTTTGGGCTCTCATAGTACGTAAGCTACAACCTCAAACATTTGCCAACCTTTGGGCCAATAAACGTTTCAGGGGCCCATAGCTGTTTCTAAGGCTTGTGCGCGCTGGCTTGGGCATCATATACATGAGCATATTCTTACTTAGCTTCTTTCCATTAATGTACGCAGGTATCACGGTAGTTGGTTTAATATTAACCGCAGCTATTTTCTCTAAAAAAATACATGCGTTTTACATCAAGCTTGAAGATCGGTTTTTATTCAATTTCAATCAACGGGAGATACAGGATGCTAAAGCCAGCCGTCGGGAGCTGGCTCCGTGGGATGCACATATCACTCATTTCACTTTGCCGCCAAACTCGCCTATAGCAGCCATACCGCTTGAAGAACTGGCTTTGAGAGAAAAGTTTGGTATCAACATTGCCATGATCAAACGTTCCAGCTATACCATTTATGCCCCCCCTCGTAATGAAAAGCTTTACCCTGGCGATAAATTATTTGTGATTGGTACTGACGATCAAATTGAAGAACTACGCAAATATGTGGCTCCCAATGGAAATGAAAATATAGATAATAACTACCAGGATGTAATGCTTAAAAAAGTTATTGTGCGCAATAACTCTTACCTGCTTGGTATGACAATTCGGGAGAGCGGAATACGGGAAAAAACCAATGGTATTGTTGTAGGACTTGAACGTAATGGCCGCCGGATGCTCAACCCCGAATCTACTATGACTTTTGAAGAGGGCGATGGTGTTTGGATTGTAGGTGAAGGAAAACTGATAGATGAGGCGATGTCGTGAGATGAGGGCACAATATTTTTTCCCAAATATTAAACACAATACCATGAAAACCTTAATTCTAAATTTGATGGCCTTAAGCACAATTACCCTGTTTGCTTGCAATGCCAATAATGCTGATAACCCAAGCAATTCTGCCGAAAGCAGCGATACAACTCTTGAGAGCACGGTAGACCTTAATGATAGCGTTTACAACGGCACTGTCACTACTCCTGTAAGCGATAGTACTACCCTCATGGATACATTACCTAAAAAATAAAGCCCCGTAAACGGGGCTTTATTTTAATAGTTTTAAAAGTCTTATGCGCTCACCATTACTTTAGGTGCTGCTGCCATGATTTCTTCGTTGGCTTGCGATGCATATTTCTCAAAGTTTTTCACAAACAGCTGAGCAAGTTCGTTAGCCTTCTTATCGTAAGCTTCTTTGTCAGCCCATGTTTGGCGTGGGTTCAGTATTTCTGAAGGTACGCCGGGCACTGCTTTAGGCATCAATACGCCAAAAGTAGGGTGCGCTTCAAATTCAGTGTTAGCCAGTTCACCATTCATAGCAGCGGTGATCATAGCACGAGTATATTTAAGGCTCATACGGCTACCGGTACCGTAAGCACCACCGCTCCAGCCTGTATTTATCAGCCACACGTTCACGTCGCTGTGCTCTTCCAGTTTTTTACCCAGCAATTCAGCATACTTGGTTGGATGCAATGGCAGGAATACACGGCCAAAACAAGCCGAGAATGTAGTTTGTGGTTCAGTAACACCTACTTCAGTACCTGCAACTTTCGCTGTATAACCGCTTATAAAGTGATACATAGCCTGTCCTTTTGTCAGTTTGCTGATCGGAGGAAGGATACCAAATGCATCGCAGGTAAGGAAGAATATGTTTTTAGGATCGCCACCATAAGATGGTTCCTTAGCGTTAGGTATAAAATCGATCGGGTATGCAGCACGTGTATTTTCTGTAATGCTGCCATCAGCATAGTCAACAGTTTTAGTGTCGCCTACAAATTTGATGTTCTCCAGTATAGCGTTGCCTTTAATAGCAGCATATATCTGAGGCTCTTTTTCAGCACTCAAGTCAATAACTTTTGCATAGCAACCACCTTCAAAGTTGAAGACAGAACCATCAGCCCAGCCATGCTCATCATCACCTATCAATGCACGGTTAGGGTCAGCACTTAATGTAGTTTTACCGGTACCGCTCAGGCCGAAGAACAATGCTACATCTCCTTCTTTACCTTCGTTGGCAGAGCAGTGCATGCTCAGTACTTTATGGTCATGCGGCAGTACAAAGTTCAGTACGCCGAAGATGCCTTTCTTCATTTCGCCTGTATAAGCCGAACCACCTATCAAAATGATCTTACGTGTGAAGTTCACAATAGTGAAGTTAGCCTGGCGGGTGCCGTCTGTAGCAGGGTCTGCCTGAAAGCTAGGCGCTTGTATTATTAACCAATCAGGATTTTGAGATTGTATTTCCTGTGCAGTTGGGCGTAGGAACAAGTCATTGCAGAACAGGTTAGCCCACGGCGTTTCGTTCACTACGCGTATGTTCAGGCGGTATTTAGGATCTGCGCAGGCATATGCGTCGCGTACCCATACTTCCTTACCATTAAAGTGTGCTACAACTTTATCGTAAAGTTTGTCAAATGCTTCAGATTCAAAAGGAATATTTACATCGCCCCAATCAACACTATGCTCCGTTATCGCATCTTTTACAGTGAACTTGTCTTTAGGAGAACGGCCGGTAAATTTACCTGTGCTAACACATAGTGCGCCGGTATCATTCAATACACCCTGGCCAAGGTCCAATGTTTTTTGCACTAATTCTTCGGGAGAAAGATTCCAGTGAGCGATTGCTACATTTAATCCCAGGTCAGCAAGATTTGCAGACGGGTTTTTCTTTCCAAATTCCTGCATAAAATTCCTTTTAAATATAAATTTTTTTAGAGTGCAAAAATACTACTAAAAACCATTCACTAATGATATTTTTTCAAGATAGAAAAACATCAATATTATTTTAATGTTATTTGTTAATTCAGCGTTAAGCTACTGTTATGCTTGCTTTAGCTGCTCTTCGGGAGCCTTCTTAAGGCGTAACAACTGCACCATTATCACCCCCCAAACTAGTATGCAGGGAATTACTTTTACTATATAAGGTACCAGGATCTGCTGCCTGAAACTTGGTGGAAAAATATCTGTAGGCGATAAGCAAGTAAGGATAAAGGTTAAGATCAATAGTGCATCCCGCCAATAAGTTCTAGTATTAGCAAAATACCAGATTCCAATACCCGAAACGGCAATAATAAAAGTAGGCGAGTCAGCTTTATGATTAAATATAACTACCCAGATAAGCATTTGAGCCAGCATTAAAAGCCTGTATATTTCACTTTTGTACCATCTATAGCGAAGAAGGGGAATAAAAAATAATGATATGCCAAATATAGTCACCTCATTTTTAATGCCATCTGCGCCAAACCATGCATGCAACACTGCCATAAGCGAATACCCATAAGATAAGGCCTGGTCTTCAGCCATCATTTTACCCCAGCTTATATATTGAGCCATAAGCTGGGCAGGCGATAATACCACCAACGGAATAAAGGCGAGAATTACTGTCCATATTATAGAATACAGGATGAACTTTAGTTTATCAGGATAGAAAAGGAACATACAGAAACCTACAGCTCCATATACCTTGATGAAAGTAGCCAATACCAACATTAATGTAGCCCAATGCACCTTGCCACGCTCCAGCCAGCCGTATGCAGCTATTATTAACCCTGCAAGTAAGGCATTGCTTTGTGAACTTTGTATAGAAGTAAGCATTTCAAGCAATACAAACCATAACAACAAACTTATTGCCCGCTGCCTGAAAGGGAGCATTTTTATAGCCCAATACAAAACCATCACATTCAACACATTCCATAGAACCAGGCCAATTATATCGGGTAGACAGGCAAATAGCCCCATAAACAAAGCAAAAGCAGGGCTATACTTATATAAGTCCCATTGCTCATCCAGGTACAGTATGTACAGGTCTTTACCGGAAAGCAGATGAAAGAATGAATTTTTAAATATGATATAGTTATTATATTCTGTATAGAGTCTCCCTAAGAATTCATGATTAGTACCCAATGACACAAGATGAACGCTGGCTACAACAGCTGCAATGATATAAATGCCCAGTATGAGTTTATGCTGTAAAAGGCTATTGTGTAGTTTTTGCCAATTATTCATCAATTATAAATTGACTGCAAAATACTATTTTCATCGGCGTATCAGTCTGTTATGTTTAAAGTAGGTATTTGTTTAGTTGCGGTTGTTTTTGCACTGCTTTTTATCTCCAGTTTTATGCCTTTTGCAACTGGCACAGTCAAAGCATATATGTTCTGGGGAGGCCAGCTGGGCCTGCTGATCAGCTTAACTCTTTTATTATCAATAAATAAACGTACAAGGGATTAATATTTTAACACTTGTATCATTTAAAAGAGATGTTACTTTTTTATGAATTAAAAACAAGTATCTTTGCGCAAAATTTCAGGGGTTAGTAATGAAATTAAGGCGCACATTTTCCTTTCTGCTATTGAGTTTTGCACTTTGCAGCACTTCAATACCTGCATTGGCTCAACACGAAGAAAACCATGAAACAGCTCATGCCGAAGTAACTTCGGCTCACGATGCACATGGTGAAGAAAAAAAAGGTTTTAACGCTTCCGAAGTAATTTTCGGCCACATAGGCGATTCTCACTATTGGCATTTATTCGATGTGAATGGTAAACCAGTAAGCCTTTCTTTACCGGTTATAATATACCACCCCGAAAAAGGCCTTACGTCCTTCTCGGCATCTAAATTTCATCATGGCCACGAAAGCTATGACGGTTACCATCTTACTTTCGGCATGAAAGAAAAGATTGTTTCTGAAGACGGAGCGAAGATTGTTGATCTTTCTATTACCAAAAACGTACTGTCCATGCTAATATCAGTGGTGCTGATATTATGGATTATGCTGAGCGTAGCAGGTAAGTATAAAAAAAGAGGCACTATGGTTGCCCCTACCGGCTTGCAAAACGCACTGGAACCTGTTATTACCTTTATACGCGACGAAGTAGGCAAGCCAAACCTGGGCCATAAATATATGCGCTATATGCCTTTATTGCTTTCCATATTCTTCTTTATATGGATCAATAACATGCTGGGCCTGCTGCCTGGCGGTGCTAACTTTACCGGCAATATTGCTGTTACTGCCTGCCTGGCTATCATCTCTTTCCTGGTTATGATATTCAGCGGCAACAAACATTTCTGGGGCCACTTATTCAACCCTCCGGGTGTACCCCTGGGTGTAAAAATGCTGCTGGTGCCTATCGAAATCATCTCCCTGTTCATTAAACCAATAGCACTTATGATACGTCTGTTCGCTAACATACTGGCGGGCCACATCGTTATTCTTAGTGTTATATCTATGATATTCATCTTTGCGGGCTTAAGCAAAGTAGCTGGCTGGGGCTTTGTTCCGGTGTCTATGGCTTTCTCTATCTTCATGTTCTTCCTGGAGTTGCTGGTTGCTGCTATACAGGCGTTCATCTTCACCAACCTTACCGCGGTATTTATAGGTCAGGCTGTTGAAGAAGGTCATGATCACGATCATGCTACCGAAGATTATCATGCCCATAACCCCGAAACAGGGCAGGAATACAATGTTTCAAAAGAAGAAATAATAGCTTAATTAGTTTTTTAATCAAAATCCATATATAACATGTCTTTGTTAAACACAATCCTGTTAGCAATTGATGGTACAGCTGCCGCTGGTGGTGCTATCGGCGCAGGTATCGCAGTATTAGGTGCTGGTCTTGGTATCGGCCAAATTGGTAAAGGCGCTGTAGAGTCTATCTCTCGTCAGCCTGAAGCTGCTGGTGATATCCGTGCAAACATGATCCTTACAGCTGCCTTCGTTGAGGGTGTTGCGCTGTTCGGCGTTATCGCTGGTCTGTTGGCCGTTGTACTGTAATTGTACATTATTTAACTGCACTCAACGCACAGGGCCGCGAGTGCAGTTATTTATCAACCCCGGATTTTTGATTTATAAATAAAATTTACTTTTTTAATACAATAGAAGATGGATTTGTTAACCCCGGAACTCGGTTTATTTGTTTGGACGCTGGTTGCATTTTTAGCAGTGTTCTTTATTCTGCGCAAGTTTGCATGGAAGCCAATTCTGACCTCGCTTAACGAACGTGAAACAGGTATAGCTGATGCTATTGCTTCGGCCGAGCGTGTAAAGAAAGAAATGAGCCAATTGCAGGCTGAGAATGAAAAAATTATGCAACAGGCACGTGAAGAACGTTCTGCTATGCTTAAAGAAGCTAAAGATCAGGCTGATATGATCGTTACCAAAGCAAAAGACTCAACAAAAGCTATTGCTGATAAAATGATTGCTGAAGCACAAATGCAAATTCAACAGCAAAAAATGGCTGCTCTTACCGAGGTGAAAAACGAAATAGGCAATCTGGCTATTGAAGTAGCAGAAAAAGTATTGCGTAAACAACTGGCTACAGCCGATGCGCAAAACGACTATGCTAAGCTGCTGGCTGAAGACATTAAAATGAACTAAGGACCTTTTGAATATTTAATATGCAAAATCCACGTCTCGCTTCACGTTACGCTAAGTCGCTAATAGGCCTGGCTGTTGAACAAAACGAGCTTGAAACTACTTTGAAGGATATAGAATTGCTAAATGCAATTTGCCAGCAAAGTCGCGATTTCACTAACATGCTGCGTAGCCCTATAATAAAAGCCGACAATAAGCTGTCTATCATTGAAGCGGTAGTAGGCAATAAAATAGGCAAACTAACAAAAGCCTTTATTACCCTAATGGTAAATAAAGGCCGTGAAGGCTATATGCCCGAAATAGTTGCTGCCTTCGTTAGCCAATACAAAGAGATGAAAAACATCAAAATTGTAAAGCTAACCACTGCTACTCCTGTTGCCGACACAGTGAAAGAAGCTATTCGCAAAAAAGTAATAGCTACTTTACCTGCAGGTACCGAGGTTGAATTAAATGAAGAAGTTAGGCCGGATATAATAGGGGGTTTTGTATTGCAAATGGACGATAAACTGTTTGATGCAAGCATACGCCGCGACCTGAATGACGTTAAGTCGCAATTCTTAAAAAATATTTACGTTAGCCATTTTAACTAAAAGGCTTCGAAACTTAAATTTTGACTTTTTAATACATAATATATGGTTGAGATTAAACCGGATGAAATATCGGCGATTTTGCGCCAGCAGTTAACCAACTTCAACGCATCTGCAGATCTTGAAGAAGTAGGTACGGTACTACAAGTAGGTGACGGTATTGCCCGCGTATATGGCCTGAATGGTGTACGCCAGGGTGAGCTGGTTACCTTCGAGAACGGCGTTAAAGCCATAGCCCTGAACCTTGAAGAAGATAATGTGGGTGTGGTATTGATGGGTGATTGGAAAGATATTAAAGAAGGTGCACAGGTACGCCGTACCGGCCAAATTGCCTCTATTAAAGTAGGCGAAGGCATGGTAGGCCGTGTAGTAAATACCCTTGTCGAACCTATAGATGGTAAAGGCCCGCTTACCGGAGAATTGTATGAAATGCCTATCGAGCGTAAAGCACCGGGTGTTATCTTCCGTGAGCCTGTAAAGGAACCACTGCAAACAGGTGTTAAAGCTATCGATGCGATGATTCCTATTGGCCGTGGCCAACGTGAGTTGGTTATTGGCGACCGTCAAACAGGTAAAACAGCTATCTGTATTGATACCATCATCAATCAAAAAGAATTTTACGAAGCTGGAAAACCAGTTTATTGCATATACGTAGCCATAGGCCAAAAAGCATCTACCATTGCCGGTGTTATGAAAACACTGGAAGAGAACGGTGCAATGGCTTACACTACTATCGTAGCTGCTCCAGCTGCCGATCCGGCTCCGCTGCAGTTCTACGCTCCGTTTGCCGGTGCTGCCATAGGCGAGTTCTTCCGCGATACAGGCCGCCCGGCGCTGGTTGTGTACGATGATCTGTCGAAACAAGCGGTAGCTTACCGCGAGGTATCTCTGCTGCTACGTCGTCCTCCGGGCCGCGAAGCTTATCCTGGTGACGTATTCTACCTGCACAGCCGCCTTCTGGAACGTGCTGCGAAAGTCATCAATAACGATGAGATCGCTAAAACAATGAACGATCTTCCGGAAAGCATTAAACATCTGGTAAAAGGCGGTGGTTCACTAACAGCCCTTCCAATCATTGAAACACAAGCAGGTGACGTATCTGCTTACATCCCAACAAACGTTATCTCTATTACCGACGGTCAGATATTCCTGGAATCGAACCTGTTCCTTGCAGGTATACGTCCGGCTATCAACGTAGGTATTTCGGTAAGCCGTGTGGGTGGTAGTGCGCAGATCAAATCGATGAAAAAAGTTGCCGGTACCCTGAAACTGGATCAGGCACTTTATCGCGAAATGGAAGCCTTCTCTAAATTTGGTGGCGACCTTGATGCTGCAACCAAGATCATACTTGATAAAGGTAGCCGCAACGTAGAGATCCTGAAACAACCTCAGTTCTCTCCTTATAGCGTAGAAAAACAAGTGGCTATTATTTACCTGGGTACTAACAACCTTGTGCGCGAAGTACCTGTTAAAAACATGCGTGCATTCGAGGAAACATTCTTACGTGAAATGGAACTGAAAATGCCTGACTTGTTAGCCGAATTCAAAAAAGGTAACCTGCCTGAAGATGGCATCAACAAAATGGTGAAAATGGCGCAAGACCTGATACCTCAGTTCAAAAACTAAGCGTCAAAAAACTAAATAACTAAAAGCCCCACAAGAAGTGGGGCTTTTTTGTGCATAAAATGTTAGTCATATTACAACCTAAATTTGGATACTTCACTTTCTTGGTTAATTTTGCTCACGTTAAATTGATAACTACAAAAAATAGAACTGTGTCGTACGAAAACAAAAACTTTGGCGATAACCGCAACAACGAAAGCCTTTTTAGCAAACGTATCAAGGCTGGTAAAAGAAGAACTTATTTCTTTGATGTTCGCTCTACCCGCGGTAATGACTACTTTATCACTATCACAGAAAGCAAAAAACGCTTTGATGATAACGGTTACGACAGGCATAAAATGTTCCTGTACAAAGAAGATTTCAACAAGTTTTTAGCAGCTCTTACAGAAACTATCGGTTATGTAAAAACTGACCTAATGCCTGATTTCGATTTTGATGCTTACAATCATGATCAGGAAGCAGAAGAAGGTACAGTAGTTGCGGGCGAAACTTCAGAAATATCTTCTTCTATAGTGGCTGAAGATGGCAGTGTTGATGACTGGAAAATTTAAATTAACTACTTCTCATAATAGAAAAGGCTCCTAACGGAGCCTTTTCTATTTAATATATAGCTAATTTTCTATTCAGCATTATTAACGGCTGTAGCTGGCTTTTTCATTATAGCATATACTTCTACTGCGAAGCCTAAAAGAATAAGTAACGGTGCTACAGTAATACGCATAGGGCTGTATATCTCCTTATAGTTAAACTGGTGAGGATCAGGACTTTTTCCACCAGACATTAGCACAAAACCCAGTAGTATAAGTACAATGCCGCCTATCATCCACATATAGTTGCTTTTATCAAAAAGAAAAACCTGGTTACCTTTCGGTACGTTTGCCTTTACAGTTTTTTTAGTAATTGTTGCCATATAGCAATATTAATGTTTTTTAGTACAGATCGTCAACATGCAGTTTCAAATATTTAACTACCGAACGGTGCGTACTGAATAAAGAGATTAAGATTCCTAAAATAAGCATCCCAAGCATGAGTGCCAATAATAAAACCGGCTCATGCAATGCTTTCAATGACGGTAGCTGGGCCTCAGCAAATGATATAACTAGCCAAAGGCCCGTAATTGCTATTATGCCGCTTATCAAGCCGTTAATGATCGCCTTTTTATCGAATGGACGCGTTATGAACTTACGTGTTGCACCCACCATTTGCATGGTCTTTATAAGAAATCTGTTGCTAAACATGGCCAGCCGCACTGTATTATCTATAAGTATTACTACAACTACAAACAACACTAGCGATATAGCACCAAGGATAATACCTATTTTCCTGAAATTGCTGTTCATCTTATCAACCACTACATTAGGGTAAGATACCTCCCTTACAATATTGCTTTGAAGTGCAAAAGCTTTTATTTTTTCCAGGCTGTCTTTATTAACGTATGCTGACCGAAGATTTAATATGATGGAAGAATAAAGCGGATTAAATGCCAGCAATTCAGTAAAATTTTCACCACCATCGGCTATAAATCTTTTTGCAGCTTCCTCTTTCGTAATTACTTCCGACTTCTTAACAAAAGGTTGTGTGTCGAATACCGCCTTCATCTTATCTATCATCTCAGGCCTGGTGTTATCGTGTAGTATAACTTCCACCTGTATATCTTCCTTAAATACCCTGCTTAGGGCACGGCCATTTATTACAAGCCAACCCAATGTTCCCAGAAGAAATAGCACCAGCGAAACACCGATGATAGCATATATATAAGATGGTTTTGATTTTTTGCCTGTTGCCATACTAATCCTTAGCGCCCAAAAATATAAAAAACATCCCGAAAAGGCTGTGCAATAAAAAATACAAATTGATTTTAACAATTAATGTGTATTGGGGCCGTTATCCTATTGTTGACAAAAAGTTTTCTGCTAAAAATATTCTCACACATTTACAATTGTTACTTTAGCGCCCATGCAAGATCTCAGACCTTTTTTTGCCGAAAAGCATTTTATTGAAACCAAGCCCCAAGATACATACCAGCCATTGCAATGGGGTGCAAACATTAGTTGCTTTGTTAACAACAGCTTCGATTGGGATGATGCTGATATAATCCTGGTAGGGTGTAATGAACAACGTGGGGCAAAGCCTGATATTGGCAACCATAACAGTGCCGATGCTATACGCGAACAACTATATGCCCTATACACATGGCACCCTTCTATAAAAATAGCCGATGCCGGTAATATACGCCGTGGCGAAACAGTAGAAGATAGCCGTGCAGCCCTGCGTACCGTACTGCACGAATTGCAACTGGCTGGCAAAACAGTAATTGTTATTGGCGGCTCGCACGACCTAACACTGGAACAGTATAACGC
>JAEZIL010000034.1 GCA_023436685.1 Bacteroidota bacterium
TGCCAATACCATTGTCGGATATAGTGATGGTTTTTGCCGATTTGTCAAGGGACACTTTTACAAGTGGTTCTCCAATAGGTGCATTATATTGTCCTAAAGCCGAGAGACGTTTTATTTTCTGTACAGCATCTACAGCATTCGATACAAGTTCTCTTAAGAATATCTCATTATCGGAATAAAGGAATTTTTTGATGATTGGAAAGATATTCTCGGTATGAATTGAGATAGTACCTGTTTCTTGCATTTTGAAATGTTTTAATACCTATTAACAAGTCCTATTCCAAAAATGTTTCTGTTGCCAATTTGTCAGTATGCTATGCGATAGGTAAAATATAATTCTATTTTTTGTAGTAATTATGTATATTTGTTATAATTATAGTGTGCTTATTATATACTTTGACAACATTATCGCAACAAAAACTCTATATATTATTCGTTACACAACAAAACACAACAATGCTTTTGAAGATGGCGTCATATTTATTCATCAATAAACCCAAGTTTCTTTATCTATACGAGAAGTTCATGCTTGTGGAAGACTTTTGCTCATTATTAGTGTAGAAATTAAGCTACGCCGGCCTCATCTGTAATTCTTGCTTTTAGTGTCAGGTACAGAGAGTTGTATTTAATACTTCTATTCGGCATCATATTTATTACTCGCATCATACATCTATTTAATGTATGGCAGAAGTTACACAGTCAGGTAAAGGTGAGTCAATAGGTAAAGTCATTCTGCTTCTTGGCATAATGGGAGTCGCTGTATTAAGTGGATGTGCCACGGCAAAACTGGGGAAGTCAGACAGAGAAAAACTTAAAGGTAAAACTATAGTCATTATTGGTGCTTCAAGCGGTTTAGGAAAGGGGGTTGCTTTACAATTAGCCAGGTATAATGCAAATGTTGTTTTGGCAGCACGCAGGAAGGAGCAACTGGAAGAGGTGGGGAAAGAGGTACGTTTGCTAGGTGGAAATGCATTGGTAGTGCAAATGGATGTAAGCAAGCCAGAAGATATCGACCGGCTTGCCAATGAAGTAATAGCTCAGTTTGGAACAATAGATGTTTGGATAAACAATGCCGGTATAGGTGCCATTGGCCGCTTTTGGGAAATCCCAGTTGAAGAACATTCTCGTCTGGTTGATATTAATCTGAAAGGGGTGATGTATGGCAGCCACATGGCTTTGCGTATATTCAGAGCCCAAGGTTTTGGTACACTCATTAATACAGGCTCTACAGAAAGTGAAGTGCCCTTGGCTTACCATGCTTCCTATGCATCTACCAAGGCTGCCATTAGAAGTTTAGGAGAAGTGCTGCACCAGGAGCTAAGGTTAAGTGGCAATAAGAACATTCGGGTTGTGACTATAATGCCATGGGGGGTAGATACTCCCTTTTGGCAGCATGCAGCTAATCATAGCGGCGGCACACCACGTATGGGTTTTATGGACGGCCCCGAGAAAGTTGTAAACGCAATCGTTTATGCTACCTTGCACCGCCGCAGAGAGCTTCCTGTGGGTTGGAAAGCACGCACGGCCACTATATTACATAGAATGTTCCCGCACTTAGTAGAGGGTTTGTCGGCCGATCTGGTGCATAAATACCAAATTGATACGGCTCCGCCAACTCCTGCTACATCTGGCAGTTTATTTAAGCCTATGGAATCCGGTACGGGTATAGATGATGGCGTACGTCAACGCATTAAACGTGAAAATAAGGAACTACGTAGACGCAAGAATGGTAAGTGATTCTAAAAACTAAGTTCATAATACGGAAACTGATTATACTTGTCGCTTTCGGCTCATTACCAGTTGTTTGAATATCGCAGTTTATTGCCCGTATTGTGCAAAGACTTCTAGTCAATATTCATTCACGATTATTGTTTAAAAAAAGTTTTAAGATGGTTTTAATGTTAATTACGTCATTACCAACCAACAATAATATAATAAAATTTATACATTAATAATTTTATTATTCATAAAGTCGGCTTGGCATATTCTTTTATTAAACACATTAATAAGAGCTATAAATATGACTGCCAAGAAAACACCCAAGCGTATAATTAATGTATCGAATCGGCTGCCTGTAAAAATAAGCCAGGCAGACAATAAGTGCACCTATGTAGCTAGCGAAGGTGGGTTAGCAACAGGGTTAAATAGTGTATTCAGTGGCTCTGAACATTTATGGATAGGGTGGCCGGGTGCTGTAGTGCCGAAGCATGAACAGAGAAAGGTAACAGACGATCTTGAGGCAAAGCACCTTAAGCCAATATACTTAACCGAACGTGAAATTGATAAGTTTTATGAAGGGTTTTCAAACGGCACAATATGGCCATTATTCCACTACTTTCCATCGTACAGCAACTACAATCCAGAATACTGGGAAGCATATGTAGCAGTAAATAGAAAGTTTGCAGATGAAATATTAAGCTACGCAACGCCTGAAGATATAATCTGGATACATGACTATCAGTTAATGTTAGTGCCAGGTATGGTACGTGAAGAAATGCCTGATGCTACTATCGGGTATTTTCAACATATACCTTTTCCATCATACGAATTATTTAAAGCGCTTCCCTGGAAAAAGGAAATAATCAATGGCTTGTTAGGTGCCGATACAGTGGGATTTCAAACTGAAGAAGATGCACAATATTTCTGCCAAACGGCTAAGGCATTATTGCCTTACGAACAAAAAGGTGAAACAATAATAGTAGGACAAAGGACTGTGACAGCGAAAGCCTTCCCAATCAGTATAGACTACGCAAAATATAGGGATATGGCTTCCTCTGCCGATACTAAAAAGCATGAAACCAGAATAGAAGAGTTGATAGGCACAAAACTGCTGATTTCAGTAGATCGGCTAGATTATAGTAAAGGTATCATCCAGCGCTTAAAAGCTTATGATTTGTTTTTGCAAAGAAATCCTGAATACCATCAGGAAGTTTCATTGGTGCATTTAATAGTGCCTTCACGTGACAATGTATGCCAGTACAAGGAACTTAAGGAGGAAATGAACAGGTTGGTTTCTGAGATAAATGGTAAATATGCCACTTTTGGCTGGCAACCCATTCATCATTTTTATCGTTCATTATCTCCCGGTATGTTATCTGCACTATATAAAAAGGCAGATGTAGCACTCGTAACGCCATTAAGAGATGGAATGAACCTTGTATGTAAAGAGTATGTAGCAAGTAATGTAGGTCGCAATGGCGTATTAGTACTTGGTGAAGCTGCAGGTGCCGCTAAAGAGCTTAAAGATGCATTACTTATTAATCCAAATGATATAGAAGCATATGCTGATGCGATACATCAGGCACTTATCATGCAACCTGGTGAGAAGGCGGCGCGTATGCGTACAATGCAAAGCCAACTGGAAAGCGCAACAATATTTCATTGGATGGAAAGTTTCGTTCAAACCCTTGAAACGAAAGTGGGCAAGGAGTCTTTATATATATGCACCCCGCTAGACGAAAGAGAGAAAGAGCATATTCTCCACAGCTATGTACAGTCTGAGCAACGGCTGATAATGTTGGATTATGATGGTACATTGATGCCTTTTAGTAAAAAGCCAGAATGGGCTAGCCCAGATAAACCCCTCCTGCAATTGCTAGGTGTGTTAGCGCGGGACGGATCTAACAAAGTTGTAGTAATTAGCGGACGGGATAGGAGTACATTAGAAGAGTGGATAGGCCATATGCCGGTAGACATCGTAGCCGAACATGGCGTTTTCTATAAAGAGGCTGGCAAAGGATGGCTAAGCATTCCGGGCTTGCAAACAAAATGGAAGGCTGATATTCGAAAACAACTTGAAGGATTTACTAAGAGAATACCGGGCTCCTTTGTTG
>JAEZIL010000219.1 GCA_023436685.1 Bacteroidota bacterium
CGGTCGATGATGTTCGTCATCTTATTGATGCCCTTCCATTTTAGCCATTGCCACCATGTCTTTTACGTTCACTACCTTTATATCGTAGCCCTTTGTGGCCACATGTATCATAGCCAGCGCTACTTCTTGCAGGGTGCAGACACCCCCCGGCCATATTGCCCTTAGGGCTGGGTATAGCCAGCCCACATATTTGTAGTAAGGGTTAGTATTCTTCATGCCTTGGGTAGGCTTCATCATACCAGGCCGAAAAGCGTACACATCTTTAAAGGGTAGCTTCATCAGGTCGTTCTCGGTTTTGCCCTTCACTCTTGCCCACATACTGCTTCCTTTTTCAGTGCTATCGGTACCTGCGCCCGATACATATACAAACGTCATTTGCGGGCTTTGCTGGGCCATTAATGTAGCGGCGCCCATAGTAAGATCGTACGTTAGGTGCGTATATTCTTCTTCCTTCTTTCCTATCGACGTTACACCAAGGCAAAAGAAGCATGCATCGTAGCCTGCAAAATGGTGTGCTATGGGCTGCAGGTTCATAAAATCGGGGTGCAGTACTTCTTTCAGTTTAGCATGTTGCAGGCCGCAGGGCCTGCGGCCTATTACCAGTACTTCGCTTACCTGCGGGTTGTGCAGGCATTCTATGGCAACACCCTCGCCAACCATGCCACTGGCACCTGTTACTATCACCTTTATGCTCATATATTAAAGTTAGCCGAAAAACATCATAGCATGTTGCTGTGCACTAACTTTATATTACCATGGATACTACAAAAAATGCTGTGAGCGTATTTGATAAAAACGCGGAACAATACAAGGATAAATTCATGAATGTGGATGAATATGGCCGTGCGCTCAATGTGTTTTGCGATACTGTAGCTAATGAACAGGCTGCAATACTGGATGTAGCTTGCGGACCGGGAAATATAACAAGGTACCTGCTGCAACAACACCCTGGTTATAATATACTAGGTACCGATCTATCGCCCAATATGCTGAAGCTGGCCGGCGAGCTAAACCCAGATGCCCGATTTCAATTGCTGGATACCCGTGCTATTACGACATTACAAAAGGAATTTGATGGCATTGTATGCGGCTTTGGTATCCCCTATTTATCGAAAGAGGAGGTGAAACAGTTTATAGCGGATTGTGCCCGGCTATTGAAACAGGGCGGTGCGTTATACATCAGCACTATGGAAGATGACCATGCCAATTCAGGCATAGAACAGAATGCAGCAGGTGAAGAGCTATATATCTATTACTACCAGTCAGAGTTTATTGTTGATCTATTGCTTCAGAATGGTTTTGAAATAGTTGAAGTAATGAAACAAGACTTTATAAACGATATAAGAAACGGAACTGACATGATGATAATAGCCAGGCACTGTTAATCATTCATTTCTATGACAATTAAATAATAAACATATTGTTAAATGTCATACTTTAAATGAAATGTTTTCAGATAAAATGAAAATTTTTCACCCTTCAGGACAAGATATTCATTGTACGGCTCATTGGTATTCGGTTTGTATTATCCTTAGCAAATAAAAAAAGGAGGAAAATATGAACACACTAATGAAAAGGGCCAATGGCAATGTGCCCGCAACAACTTTCAGCGGTATGGTTGATAAGCTCTTCCAAAGCAATCTTAACCGCATTCTTGATGACGGCTTCTGGGGTTTTGATGGTGTAAACCATTCGGTGAACGTACCTGTTAATATCAGGCATACCGATACAAGCTATGAGCTCGACCTGGTTGCCCCCGGCCTAAAGAAAGAAGACTTTAAAGTAAGCCTGAACAGAGATACGCTTACTATTGGTTTTGAGCACAAGGAAGAGAATAAGCAACAAAGCGATAATGATAATTGGTTGCTGAATGAATATAAATTGCAGTCATTCACGCGCAGTTTCAGGGTTGATGATACCATTGACGCAAGCAAAATAACAGCCAGCTATGCCGATGGTATACTGCATGTAAGCTTACCTAAAAAGGAAGGCGCACAGGCTATTACCCGCACTATCGATATACAATAAAAGCAATCTGCAATTTCAACGGGCGGTACATGCCGCCCGTTTTTTTATTTGAATCAGGCTAAAAGCTATATGCCGTAACAGAATGCAAAACTGGTTGCTATGGCAGTGCGATTGACCCTATGCCATTTTTTTTTGTATTTTTACAAGTATACCTACATTATATTTTAGTATATTTAAATAGCACAAAGGGCTAGAGGAACATTTATGCAGGAAGCAAAACAATGCTTGATTATTGATGACGACCAGGACGACCAGGAAATATTTTTAATGTGCCTTCAACAGGTGAATAAAAATGTGGATTGTGCAGCCAATAGCGATTCGGTAGATGCCGTGGCCTGGTTAGCCAATGATACTGCATATACGCCAGATTTCATTTTTGTTGATATGAACATGCCTAAAATGAATGGTATTGAGTGCCTGAAAAAACTGAGAAAAATAGACAGGCTTAAAGACACCGTGATCTACATGTACTCTACTACTTCCGAGGGCTCGCTGGTTGCAGAAAGTAAACGGTATGGTGCCAGCGATTTTATTATAAAGCCGGCACGCACTGCCGAGCTGAAGGAAAAGCTGGCCCAAATATTCAATGCAGCATAAGCAGGGTAATAAACACACATAGACAATTTGCATGGCAACCGGCAGGGAAACACTGAACATACATAGCCTTCAAGACAAGAATGTTGTATATCAGCGCATGATAGAAGAGATACAGGATTATGCCATTATACTAATGGATAATAACGGTATCATACAAAACTGGAACAAGGGAGCTGAAAAGATTAAAGGCTATACTGCCAGCGAAATATTAGGCAAACACTTTAGCATATTTTATTTTCCTGAAGACCTGGCAGATGGCTTGCCCGGCAAGCTGATGAACGAAGCAAAAATAACAGGTAGGGCAGGGCACGAAGGCTGGCGAAAGAGGAAAGACGGCACAAGGTTTTGGGGCATCATAACTATTACCGCCCTGCACGATGATGAAGCAAATGTAGTGGGATATAGTAAAGTGACCCGCGACCTAACCGATAAAAAGCTGGCAGAAGACAAGCTGAGAATGAGCGAAGAACGCTACCATAGAATGATAGCGGAGGTGCAGGACTATGCCATTATACTGCTGGATGCAAACGGAATAATTGAAAACTGGAATGCAGGGGCGGCAGCCATTAAGGGCTACACAGCCGAAGAAGCCGTAGGAAAGAAGATTGAAATATTTTATACCCCTGAAGACCGTAATACCAACCTGCCGAGCAAACTATTAAAACTGGCGGCAGACACAGGCAAGGCCTCGCAGGAAGGCTGGCGTGTAAGGAAAGACGGTACACGCTTTTGGAGTAGTGTTACCATTACGGCCCTTCATGGTAAGGACGGTGGTATTATAGGCTATAGCAAAGTAACCCGCGACCTGACCCAGAAAAAACTTGCCGAAGATAAACTGGCAGCCTATACCGAAGAGTTGGAGGCCCAGAATAAAGAGCTGGAACAATTTGCCTATGTTGCCAGCCACGACTTGCAGGAGCCCCTCCGCAAAATTCAAACCTTTGCCGACCTGATAAAAGAAAACTACGATGACAAAGAGTTTGCCTTGCGTTATTTTGATAAACTGGATGCATCGGCAAAGCGTATGGCGGCTTTGGTAAAAGCATTGCTGAATTACAGCCGCCTTACAAAAGATAAGGGCCATGCAATAATAACGCAGGTAGACCTTAATAATGTACTTGTTGAAGTAAAGCAGGATTTTGAGCTATTGATAGAAGAGAAAAATGCTGTGATTAAAAGCGACAAGCTACCCACAGTATCCGGCAATACCATTCAGCTTGGCCAGTTGTTCTTCAATCTTATTAGCAATTCTTTAAAGTTTTCTACAACCAATCCCGTTATCGAAATAAGTTGCAGGGTGGTAAATAAAAACGACATCAAAGATGCGCCTAAGGCACTGGCAGATGTGCAATACTATGAGCTGGCCTTTAAAGACAACGGGATAGGTTTTGAAGAGCAGTATACCGAAACAATATTTGGCCTGTTTCAGCGGTTGCATGGCAAGCATGAATATTCGGGCACAGGCATAGGATTGGCGCTATGCAAAAAAATAACGGAGAACCATAATGGTACGATTAACGCTGCCAGCAAAGCCGGAGAGGGCGCAACTTTTTACGTGTATTTGCCTGTAACTGC
>JAEZIL010000221.1 GCA_023436685.1 Bacteroidota bacterium
TCATTAGGCTTCAGGCGGGGTTCGGTATAAGCCTGCCTGTCCCCATCGGATGGTTGTAGAATGTGAGGGGGTACGTCTTGAAAATAAGCCAGCTTTTTCGTGGGGGCGCAGCCCGTTAATATCATTCCCAAAAAAATGACGAGCAAGCATTGACCTATACTTTTAAAATATGGCTCTTTCATGCAGCCCATCACTTGAGAAAATTTTTGCAAAAATAGCCTAAAAACCGAGCTAATCAAACTATATAATATTTGTCAATAATATATGATAAGCTCTTACGTATCATTGCCCCGGTCTATAGAATGTACCGGCACTGTAGCAACGAGTGCTAACCCTAAAGCCTGTACAGATAAATATGCCTTCCTGCCTTTTATAAACTTTACCACCCCATTCATGTTCTTCAATGGCCCTTCTGTTACTGTTACCACTTCTCCTTCCTTTATGTCAGTAATGGTTTTTACCTCTTTATACGCAGTAAGAAAGTCTTGTATAGCTTTTATTTCTTCATCTCTTACTACTCCCGGTTTTTTATTCCACCATACAAAACTTACAATGCCGGGTGTTTCCAATACTTGCAAGCTTTCCGTAGCGTAATCTTTCAGTTTTACAAACAAGTAAGAACGAAATACGGGTTCTGATACCTTTTTCTTCCGGTCGCTCCATTGCCTTATTTCGTCCTGCAATGGGCAATACACCTCAATACCTTTTTGCTGCAAAAGTGATGTTACTTTCTTTTCGTTTCTAGGCTTGGTATATGTTACGTACCACGGCATTTGCTATTTATTTTCCCATAGCAACAGATAGCGGCCATGGCTGTCTATTTCTTGCTGGTTCCATTCCGAAGGTTCGTATGTGAGAAACCTTATTTTCCGGTTGATTATTTTTTCGGCTTTAGTTACAACACTTACCAGGTATTCTTTATCAATATTTCCTACCAGTATCAGATCTATTATACCACTATCCTTGCCCATGGCATAGTCGCCACATAAATGTATAGAGCTTAACTGACCCATATTTTTTATCACAACCTCTATTATTCTGTCTACCCCAATATGCTTCAGTAATATGTTATGTATATCCTTCAATAAGGGATAGTTAATATTGGCCCTATATATTTTTTTATTGCCTTTGTTTTCAGATAGTATCATACCTGCCTCTTCAAACCGGTTAAGTTCCACACGTATTGCATTGGTACTTTCTTCAAACTCCTCTGCCAACCCACGCAGGTACGCAGTAGTACCCGGGTTAAGAAAAAAACGCAGAAGAAGCCGCATACGTGTACGCGATGGTATCAATACTTGCAGCATAACGTTACAGCATTAATCAGGATCAAAGGCATGGCTTCGCCATAGTGAGTCACACTCCCTAAAACAATAACGAGCAAATTTATTACTCATTATAGCAATAAAAATAATAGATATATCGGGTAAAAGAAAGTACCGGGCAATATCAATCCGCAAGAATATACTCGTGCAGCCTTGAATTTTTGAAAGGATAGTTGCGCAACATGCTATAAACCGGTGAAGTAAGCATTTTTTGCACTGCCTCTGCATGGCGCTCATGGTGCATATCTGTGCCACAGTAGTCATACAGACGTTCTTTTAGCATATACTCTGCAGCTTGCTTTACCCCTTTACCATAATAGCCGGTAAGCGATAGCAGATTAAGCTGTAGATAGCTTCCTTTTTCCTTTATGGTATTATATACCTCAAGCTTATTATGATAAAAGCCATAGCGCTCGGGGTGGGCGAAGATTGGTTTATAACCAAGGGTCTGAATTTCAAAGAGAAGCTCGTAAAAGCCCAGAGGTTCAGACATGAACGACACTTCTACAAGTACTTCATTCTTGCCGATAGTGAGCAATTCTTTATTTTTTAGCAGCCTGAAAAATGTATCATCAATATAATATTCTGCTGCCGCTTTAATGGGCATATTAATACCTCTTTCGTGCAATTGTTGCCTTAATTGCTGCAAACCCTCATTTATTATAGCCGGATTATTGGGATAAATATCTCCTTTAATATGCGGCGTAGTGATCAGGCTTTTATAACCTGCCTGCTGCAATTTGGTAATGAGTGCTATACTGTCATCTAAGGTTTGCGCCCCGTCGTCCACGCCTGGTATGAGATGCGAATGCATATCGCTTCCCAAAAACGACCAACTGGCAGGGCCCAATTCACCTAAGTATTCTTCAACCTTATCTTTTTTATTCTTCCCTGAACCGAACAAACCAAATAGCATAAATATTACTATTAATACATTTTCAAATACTTACAGCGCTTGTAACGCATAGTTCCGTTTAAAATTATAAACATCCTGCCTAATGGTGTGGATTTTTTTCCACTGCATATATGCAGGCTCAACAAATGTTGTAGTGGCAACACATTTGTATTACATATCTACTACACGCAACATGTATACAAGAATAGTCTGTACATATTTATTAATCTGCGCCGCAGTACTCTGCGGATGTAAAGACACATTCAATAAGCATGAAGAGTTCAAAAACCCTACCGGTTATAGTTTAGAGAAGCCATATAAAATATCACTGCCCCTTGAGCTTGATGAAATTTCGGGAATAGTGTATCATGCCGAGGATACAAGTGTGTTTGCAATAAATGACGAGCAAGGCTGGCTGTATAAAATATATCCAAATCATCCTCAAAACACCGAGAAGTGGCGGTTTTATAAAGGTGAGGACTTTGAAGACCTATACCTGCTCAACAACAACTTTTACGCATTGCAAAGCAATGGCAATATTGTAGAATTTAAGTTTAACGGCAATAGTTCGGTTACGGTGCAGGAGAATAGGTTTCCCTTTGGCAAAAGTGAGTTTGAAAGTATTTACTATGATACCGCCCTGCAAAAGCTAATGATCATTTGTAAAGATTGTGAATCGGATAAAAAGAAAGCACTCAGCCTTTTCACTTTCGATCCACAAACCAATCAGTACGATTTCGCACCTTTTAATATTGATGTAAAGAAAGTAGCCCGTTCGCTAGGGGAAAAATCTATGAAATTTAAACCTTCGGCTGCAGCTATACACCCCATTACAGGCAACCTGTACATTATTTCTGCCATTAACAATTTGCTGCTGGTAACTGATAAAGCCGGAAATATGGTAGAAGCTGTAGAAATAAACCCGGGCCTGTTTAAACAACCGGAAGGCATATGTTTTACCCCATCAGGCACAATGATTATTTCCAATGAATCGGCAGATATAGGCCTTGCAAATTTGTTGATATATAAATACCAGCCACAAGTAAAATGAGACCATTAGTTATACTTTTTCTGTCCATACTTATTACCAATTATTGCATTGCACAGCCCGATACAATTGATAGGCGCATAATACTGGTAGGTGATGCCGGCTCGTTAGTAGACGGCAAAGCACCTGTGCTACAGGCTATCAGGGAATTAGTACCGCTTGATGAAAAGACCACGGTTTTGTATATGGGCGACAACCTGTATCACGATGGCCTGCCCGATGAGCAAGCTGCTTTTTACACTGAGGCACGCACTGTGCTGGATAGCCAGGTAGCATTAATTAACAACACCAGGGCAAAAGGGTTAATGATACCCGGCAACCACGACTGGAGCAACGGCTCGGCTGAAGGATACGAAACCATATTACGCCAGCAAGTTTATATAGACCGAGTAGGTAAAAGCAATTTTCAATTCTTCCCTAAAGATGGCTGCCCCGGTCCTGTTGAAGTGCCGGTTGGTGATAATGTGGTGCTTATACTAATGGATAGCCAATGGTGGATACACCAAAACGAGAAACCGGGTATTGAGTCTGATTGCCCGTATAAAACAAAAGACGAAGTGCTGTCTGAAATAGAAGATATAGCAGCCAACAATTCTAAAAAGCTCATCATATTTGCATGTCACCACCCTTTTATGAGCAATGGCGTACATGGTGGATATTTTGGCCTTAAACAGCACATTTTCCCGCTTACAGATATCAACCATAAGCTATACATACCCTTGCCGGGGCTAGGGTCTTTATATCCAATAGTGCGCGGTGTATTCGGCACACCGCAAGACCTGCAGCACCCCAGCTACCAGGAAATGGTGAATAGTGTTAAAAACACTTTGAAAGATTTTCCTAATGTTATTTATGCAGCCGGCCACGAACATACACTACAACTGTTAAAAGACAGTAGTAATTACTATATCGTTTCCGGATCGGGGTGTAAGCATACACGGGTGCAGGATAGTAAGCGTTCCGATTTCACAGCATCGGCACTTGGGTTTGCTATGCTCGAGGTATCGAAGAATAAAAACGTGCGGGCCAGCTTTTACACGTTTCCTACTGATACGGTAACACTTCCCCCCGGCCTTGCCTTTAGCAAAAACTTATTCAACTTCTCGCAACCTTTAAAACCTGAAGATAGTATACCACCCACGCTGCCGGTGCTGGTAACCAAAGACTCTGCACTGGTACCTGCAAGTTTACAATATGGAGATTACAATAAGCTTAAGGAAAGATTCATGGGTATCAACTACCGCTCCGAGTGGGGAATGCCTATCATGGTTAAAACCTTTAACCTGAATAAAACCCATGGCGGTTTCAAAATAGTAAACCTGGGTGGTGGTAAACAAACCAAATCGGTAACCCTGGTTGATAAAAAAGGAATTGAATGGAAGCTGCGTACTATAGATAAAGACCCCGCTGAAGCTTTACCTGCTAATTTCAGATCATCGGTAGCCAAAGATTTCATACAAGACCTTATATCTGCTTCTCACCCCTACGCGCCGCTGGTATTACCCAAACTACAGCAGGCAGCTATGATACCACATCCCGAACCTGAGTTTTACTACGTGCCCGACGACCCTGCATTTGGCTTATATCAAAAATTATTTGCCAATAAAATGTGCATGCTTGAGAAAAAAGATGCTACCCCCGACAATACAGAAACAAAAAGCACATCGAAAATATTAAGCAAAATGCTGGAAGATAATGATCATGTGGTAGATCAGCCTTCAGTATTGCGTGCCCGTCTCTTCGATATACTTATTGGCGATTGGGACAGGCACTTCGATCAATGGCGCTGGGGCAGTATTGATACAGGTAAGGGAAAGATATATTATCCTATACCCAAAGACCGCGACCAGGCACTCTTTTATT
Organism: Bacteroidota bacterium; assembly: GCA_023436685.1. Lineage (GTDB taxonomy): Bacteria > Bacteroidota > Bacteroidia > Chitinophagales > Chitinophagaceae > Polluticoccus. The sequence goes on from JAEZIL010000221.1 coordinate 5,132, forward strand.
CCGATGGTCTTTTCCTCAAATACGTAAGTGCATTTTACCTGCCTTTTCTTAAAGGTTTCAAGAAAGATATACCTGACATAAAATGGCTGGGATATTCTGCACGCGATTTTGACCGTGTATTCATGAATGTCCTCGATGCAAATGATTGGCAAAACACCATCTGCGAGTTTCAAAAAAATATTACCGATTCTGTCATTACTGAAGCAGTGCACGAGTTTCCACCGGCTATTTATAGCTTG
>JAEZIL010000224.1 GCA_023436685.1 Bacteroidota bacterium
GTATAACTGGTATCGTTTTCATAATTTCTTGAAAAAACTATAACGCAACAAAAACAAGTTTAGTACAGCCCGTTATTGTTTCTGCTCAATAAACTTACGCAGCAATTCAAGAACCACATTCCAGTAAAAAGCGATATGCTTGTAGATGGCTTCTGTGGCGAAATTGCTGGCGGTGAAGTGGAGCAACGTTTGTTCACCTTGGGGTATTAATTTAAAGGTAAAGACGCAACTATTTTCCCCGGTAAGAGGCAGGCGCGATAGCGAACTAAGATGGGAGTAGGATAAGACCTGCTCAGGTTCAAATTGTAATACGCTACCATAGTTTTCAAGCTCGGTTTTATACCAGGGGCCTTTTATGCTGAAAGGGCTACCAACTTGCCAGGTAGTATTTATTTCTATTGGCGATTCAGACATCCACTGTTGCATAAGTGAGGGTGTTGTTAATGCCTGCCATACCGTAGATGGGCTTGCACTGATAAGTACGGACTTTTGAAAGGTCGGTAAACTCATAAAGAAGTAAATTTATTGAACAATTGGCTCGTCTTATGTATTTTGTTAACATAACCTACGAGCCCGTTGAAAGAATATTTATATAATAACAGGTTTTTATTAGCTGGTTTGCTGTTGATAGTCGCAGCGTTCGTACTAAACGTGAGCTGTTATATTTACGACCCCGATGACGGCTCTACTATCATATATCACGTACTGGGACGAAATCCTGCCATTCAGCAACCCTATAACTATTACGATAGTTTCAATGATCATCTATTGTCATTTCTTCCTGCTGATTATTACGCAGTATATGGGGTAGGGCTTGCAGCTACCCTGCTGGCGGCTATAGTTATTTACATATTGCTGATAGAGATCGCGCTTAGTTTTACTGATGTCAGCCGGACTCATATGCAGGCTATAGGGCTCATCTTTTTACTTGCAGTACCCGATTTTATTTATCTGACATTATCATACAAGTCGAGCCTGGTTGCTTTTGCACTTGTACTGTGCAACTATTACCTGCTTATCAAATATGTGAATACTCCCAGGATTGCCTTATTGCTTGGTGCGGCTTTGCTATTTGGTACAGGCGCAGCCATGCGTTGGAATATGGGCTCATACGGGCTGGCCATATTTGTTGATGTGTTCTTGCTATACATGGCCGCCAGAGATAAACGGTGGTGGGTGCTTTTTGTATGGGGCATTTTTTCAGTTGCATTCTTCCTTCTCTGCTTATGGATGAGTGGCTACACTCTTAACAAGTTTGTAGAAACTGTGCGCTGGGGTAGGGAGTATATGTCAGACTTCGATATGCAGCTAAAAGTAGTAGCCATGTTGTGCATGCAGTTGTTTACACCTGTTGCTATACTACTGATAGGCGCCGGGCTGATTCAATGCCTGCGCTATGCAAAGAGCTATATTCGTGTATGGCTGCTGGCAGTACTTTCGCTCCTGCCGTATTTCTACGTAGGCTTCAATCCGTTGCTGAAGTATATGATTATAGCATTGCCGGCCATGTTCATAGTAATGGGTATAGGGTATATGTGGCTATACACTACATGGAAGCACAGCCGGGTTGCGAAAACTGCATTTGTAATTGCATTGCTATTGCCCTGGTTTGCAGGCATACAGATACATACCAATGAAACTCTGTGGGGTCCTGGTTTTGAACTGAACCAGAAAGGGGGGGCGGATATAAACAAGCGCCTGGATGAGCGTAAAGGGGAGCGGAAACTGAACATAGGGTTTTACGATGGTTTCTGCATACCTACGGCAGAAGGCCCAAAGCCATTATGGGGTAATTTTTATGTGATAGGGTTTGGCAAGGTAAAGCAGATGAATACACTGCTGGGAAAGGAAGTAGAAAGCATAATAGAATTGGCAAGCCGGGAGCATATAGATATTTATACCGACCGTGGCAACCCTGTGATGCTGGCCGGCCTATGTAAAGAGAATTATACTACGCACGATAGCTCGAAGCAAGCTGGCCTTGCAACCATCCGCAGATTTGCCAATGGAAGCAATGCCGTGATAATAAAGCGATTTAATTATAAAGGCGATATAACCGATTATGAGAAAGTGAAGCAACTGGTAAGCAAGCGCTTTGTAGCACACTTTACCTACACCAGCCAAATGGCTGAATTCATACAACACGCACCCGAGCATGGTATTGAAGTTGTAGGCCGCCCGGGAGCCTTTTCAGGTGTGTTCGAGGTACAATAGCAGGGCGCTCTAAAACTTGACATGGAAGCCTGCCATGATACCGAAAGCATTGAATTCAAATACATCTGCATTCACACGGCGGAAGCTTAACTCGGTATTGAAGTGCAGGTTGGAAAATATAGGGAACCTTCCACCAACCTGTGCACCTATGCTGGAACCTGTAGCGCTACCTATACTCGCATATCCGCCTGTAGCGCCTACATATAGCTGAAAGTCGGTAAGCTGGAATAATGCATTGGCCGTGGCACCTGCAAGAAGGTAGGAAGCCTGCTGCATGCCACCATATTCGGCATAAGGGCCAACCTCAAAGCGCTTAGCCTGGTAGGTGACTTTTATTGCACCTGCACCACCCATACTTGTTGTTTCCGTACCTGTAAACCAATCTCTGTGTTGCTTATGTATCAAAGCTCCGCCATTTATATCTAAACCAATTTTGGCAAAAGAAGAGGCAGGTAGTAGAAATGCTGCTGAAAAAAGAATTATGCGAATAGTTTTACCAATCATAAGGCTAAAGTTACAAGCCTAATAACGCATCAACTAAAATAAATATTGCTAATAGGTGGTTCTGTGCGGCGGTAAAATTATTAATAAAAAGAAGCGGGCCCCGGCAGTAGGTTCCGGAGCCCGCTTGCATAACCCGTTTAACTTAACCCCTTATAGATTTTAATGCCGGGGTCCATTTATGTAATGCAGTATACATTGCATCCGCAGCTTTATTCAGTTCGTCGTTGGGTGTAAAGTTGCCGTCTTCATCAAAGAACTGGAAGAACATGGGTACGCTTACGGCTTCACTTAGCGGCATCATACTAAGGGTAGTAAGCACCTGTTTCATCATTTGCGCGGCACGTGTGCCTGCTGAAACACCACCATAGCTAAGTATGCCCACAGGTTTGTGCTTCCATTCATGATGCAGATAGTCGATGGCATTTTTAAATACCCCTGTAAAACCATAGTTATATTCGGGCGTAACTATGATGAATGCATCAGCATCGTCAATCTTAGCAGCCCAGTCTTTAGTGTGCTGGTGCTGGTATTGTTTCATGATGGGGTGAACGGGCTCGTTGAAGAAGGGGAGGTTGATCTCGGCAAGGTCCAGTATCTCTATATTGAAATCGCTGTGCTTCTTTCCTTCTTCAGCTATCCATTGTGCAAATGCAGGCGATTTGCGGCCTGGCCTCGTGCTGGTAATGATGATCTTCAAATTGTACATGTTTCGTCTGCTTGTTTATGTTATCTAAAGCTTAATTGTTTTCTTTCCTGTTTTGCCAGTTTATTATCCAGGCTTAGTTCTCCTGTTCCGAAGTAGGCAAGTATCATGGCTGCACCAGTTATCGAGATGTTCTTCATGAACATTACCATATCCATTTGTTTCATCATAGGATCGGTAATGAGCCAGAACTTGTGCATAGCAAAAGTTACAGGTACCATGAACAACACCAGCAACCAGGCACCCAGTTTTGCTTTATAGCCCAGTATGATACTTATTGCCCCAACAAATTCCATAATACCTGTAAAGGGTACCAGGATATTAGCCATAGGCACACCCATGCTAGCTGCAAAGCCAATGCTTTGTGCTGAGAAATGGCCGAAGGCCGACATGATAAAGATGAAGGCGAATAGTATGCGGCCTGTCAGTAAAATGTATTTCATAACGTTTGTTTTTTTGTTGAGGCAAAACTACCTACCTTTGGTATCCAACAGATACTACTATACCAGAGGATACTAGTATCCCACAGGATACTATTCTTTAAAAAAACTATTGTTATGGCATTTAAGAAACAGGAACACCATACTGAGGCGGCATGCAAAGGCCGACTGATGGCTGTGAAAGATGCGCTGGATGCGATAAATGGTAAATGGAAATTGCCAATAATCATTGCGTTGAGCGAAGGGCCATTGCGCTTTAAAGAATTGCAACGCACAGTGGAAGGCATTACGCCCAAGGTATTATCGAAAGAGCTGAAAGATATGGAGCTGAACGATTTTGTGAAACGCTATGTGTACGATACTACACCCGTAACAGTTGAGTATGAGCTAACCGAATACAGCGGTACGCTGGAAGAGGTGATAAGTGCATTGGGCACATGGGGCTACCAACACCGCCAACATATAATGAAGGGCAAAGCAGTGAAGAAAAAGAAAGGGGCTGTAGCTGCCTAGTTATTTCAATGTATATCCCTTAGGTATAGAGAATGGATAGTCCAATTGCTGATCGAAAGCGACGCTGCTGAAATTCATGTCGAGATAGTAAGGCTCACCATTATTACTCAGGTTTATTACACGGCTGGTAGCAAATTTCCTTCCGCTTACCTCTTCATAGTTTCCGTATTGTATCATACCCTGTGCACCATTGTCGCCTGTATGCATCTGCATGGTGCGCATAGTGTTGTCGGCTTTGTTATAGGTTATCTGTTGAATCAAGTTTTTATCCTGCAGCTGTATGCTCATGGTGCCTCCAAAGTCTGTAGCGTCGGTGGGTGTTCCGTTTTTGTCTATCACATTCCCTATTATCAGGTTTTGCATGGTAGCAAAATCTACCGGAACCGGCAATAATTTGTTGATATCTGATATAGGCATTTTATACACTTCGCGCTGCAGGTAGTTAACCACAAAAATGCTATCGGGACGTACATATACACGGGCCACATTCACCAGTCCTCCCAATGCTTGCACGGCTACCCATATCACTTCATCCTTCTTTATACGGAAGTTGGATGTGAATTCATTCTTCTGCCCCATAGCCTGGTAGTGCATTTTGGCCTTGCCGCTGAAAGTGCTGAAGTTGATCTGGTTTTGCAATAGTGGCCTTATTTTTTCTATTACCGCCAGCTTGTCGTTATTGAGTGTAGATGGCTTAGGTTTTGCAGGTTGTGTTGCTTCCGGTTTTGTAGCAGAGCCTGGCGTATCAACAGTTATTACACCGTAAGATTTATTATCAACTATTTGCACTTTGCGGCGTACAGGTTGCTTGCCCGTTTTACAAGATGCAAATAAAAGAGTGATGAACCCCAGTATAAAAAAGAATGTACGCATGCTATTCATATAGCTTGCGGTCTTGTATTTTCTTGTCGATCTGTACATTATCTGTTCCTCTTTCCTTGGCCTGTTTCCAATATTCAACAGCCTTATCGGTATTATTCAGTTTGTAATAAATATCGCCCAGGTGATCTAGCAATGTGCCATCGGCACCTTGGGGATTTGCATTTACGGCTTTTTCAATATACTCCTTAGCTTTTCTGTAGTCGCCTTTTTTGTATAATATCCAGCCATAGGTGTCTAAAAATGTGGCTTCATCGGGGCGTAACTCTAAAGATCGCTTCGACATTTTTTCAGCATCGTCGAGACGCTTATTACGTACAGACAGATAGTAGCTGTAGTTGTTAAGCACTGATGCGTTATCGGGAGCCAGCTTCAATGCTTTCTCATAGGCGCTGTCAGATGCTGCATATTTCTGCGTACTGTTATAAGCATCGCCTAATGTTGAATACATATCGGCAAGAATTTGCTGGCCTTCGTCGGGCTGCATATCAATAGCCCTGAGGATAGCTTTGATACCTTTATCATATTGCTTCTTATTGATATGGCCAATACCGTTTAGGTAATGTACCATAGCCAGGTTAGGAAACATACGAAGCGCCTTTTCACTATATGCTATCAGCGAGTCGGCATCTTTACGGTCGGTATAGTTATACAACAGGTTCTGCCACACACCGTATTTCGAAGGGTCGATGGCCAGCGAACGTTTGTACTGCTCAACTGCGTTTTCCGACTGATTGTTCATACTCAGCAGGTCGCCGTAAACGGCCAGTACCTGGGCATTATTAGGGTGTTGCGTTACTATTTTTTCTGCCAGTTCCAGTGCTGTACGGCGCTGGGTAGTATCGTTACCAGCTTCCTGCAGGTGGGCCACCAGCAGTGTAAGCTGCGATTCGGCATCCAGACCTTTGTTGCCTATTGCCTTACTCATATACTCCAGGTATTTATCTTCCTGCTTATTCTTTTTATAATGGTCGGCCAGGCCTAATAATACAGCAGGGTCATCCGGGAATTTTTTCTCTGCAGCTTTGTATATCTCTAAAGCTTTTTCGGGTTGTTTATTGTTTTCGTAAAGGTCGGCAAGCAGTACCACAAATCTGCCCTCTGCCGGGTTCCTGTCTATAAGGTCTTGCGTAACTTTAACGGCTCCAGGCAGGTCGTTCATTTTCAGATAGATCTGCTGTTTTTGCAGTGCCAGGTCTTCATCGTAAGACTTTGCCAGCATCTGGTCTATCAGCTGCAGCGATTCTTTATACTTGCCCGTTTTCTGGTATAGAAATGCTGCTTTTAGCAGATATTCCTCATTGTACTTTTCATCTTTTGCCAATTGCCCGTAAACTGCAGCAGCTTCGTCAAACTTGTTGCTCATGGCCAGTATTTCAGCATACTGGCTTTTGTACCATTTGTTGTCGCCCTGCAGCGCAATAGCTTTTTTTATATAATCGGCAGCCCTGGTACTGCTATTTTGCTTTATAGCCATACGCGACAGGTCGTAGTATGCACCGGCGGCATTAGGATCTAGCTGAACGGTTTTCAGCAGCAGTTGTTCTGCTTCTTTGTCGTCGCCTTTTGTACGCGCCAGTATGGCATCGTAATAAGTAGCTTCTGCTTCTGTTTTTGTAAGGCCTTTTATAGAAGGAACAACTGTATCGGCAGGCTGTGCGCCGGCCGATACAGTGAGTAATGTTATGAATAAAGAGATTGCTGTTTTAGCTATTCCTTGCTTCCCTGTCAGGTTCATGATTCAGTTGAAAAGTCGCCCAGGCTAACCTCGCCCGGTGTTTTCATGTAATTTACGCTTTTCCCTAACATTGAATTGGCAAGCATTGCATTTTTAACAATACTATCGGCCTGTACAATGCTGTTGCTGATACGTGAGTCGCTAATTTGTACACCGGCCTCCAGCGATACGTGCGGGCCTACTACAGAGTTGGTGATAACCACGTTCTCGCCAATAAAGCAAGGCGCTATAATAGTGCTGTTGGTGATCTTAGCAGATTTAGCAACTAGTTCCTCTTTACCGTTTTTCAGTTCCAGCACGCGCTGGTTGGTGTAAACGGTAGCATCTTTATTGCCGCAATCCAGCCATTCGGTCACCTGGTCGGTATAAAACTTCATGCCTTTCTTCAGCATGTGGTCCATAGCATCGGTTATCTGGTATTCGCCCTTCAGTTTTATATCTTCATCTATCAGGCGTTGCAGTTCTTTTTTCAGGTTCTCGCCGTCTTTGAAATAGTATACGCCAATAATAGCCAGGTCGCTAACGAAGTCTTTAGGTTTTTCAACAAAAGCTTCTATTTCGTTTTTATTATTCAGCTTAACCACGCCAAATGCTGATGGGTCAGCCACTTTTTGTGTCCAAACAATAGCATCTTTATTGGTATCTATAGCAAACTTGGCGTCGAACAGGGTATCGGCAAATGCAATGAACACATTTCCTTTCAGGCTTTCAGCAGCACAAAGTATGGCGTGTGCAGTACCCAATGCCTGCTCCTGGTAGCATATTTTACCGGTAGCGCCCAGGTCTTTAGCCACTTTCAGCAAGTGTGCCTCTACTTCTTTGCCAAACGAAGGGCCTATGATAAAGGCAATTTCTTCTACTTTCTCATTGCTGGTAGCCAGTATGTCTTCTACCAGGCGCTGAACTATGGGCTTTCCTGCAACAGGTATCAAAGGCTTTGCAGTAGTAAGGGTGTGCGGGCGCATTCTTTTGCCCATACCAGCCATAGGGATAATAATGTTCATTGTATAATCAATTCAAGGTTTAAAATGTTATTTAATACCACTATGCCCAAACCCGCCGGTGCCACGTTCCGTTTCATCCAGCTCTAATACTTCATGCCATTGCACCTGTTCGTATCGTGCTATCACCATTTGGGCAATTCGTTCTCCGTCTTCTATAGTTTGCGGTTCGGTGCTTAGGTTTATCATGGCCACCATTATCTCGCCACGGTAGTCGCTATCTATGGTTCCTGGTGTGTTTACCATACTAAGGCCTCGCTTTATAGCCAGGCCGCTACGCGGGCGCACTTGTGCCTCATAGCCCTGTGGCAGTGCCATATAAAGCCCTGTCGGTATCAGCCGGCGTTCCATAGGCTGTAAAGTAACTGGTACTTGCAGCCATGCACGCAGATCGACCCCCGCTGAGCCTGCAGTATGGTACTGAGGTAAGGGATGCGGTGATTTGTTAACTATTTGAACGCCTGCCATAATGGGCGCAAAGGTAGGGTATCCATATCAAAATATCAGATGGGTAGTGCCCTGCCGATACTTTATTAAAGAATATTTGCATGTCAAAAAAATAATGTAGATTAGTATTCTCACCAATCAATTGTACACCATGAAACAGCAAGCGATCGTGCTTTGGCACGGCAGTTAGCCTTAGCCCTGCGTCTATTACCGTAATACTCTATTTTTTACAAAAATCTATTTTCACATGAAACAATCATTTAAACAGCCATCATTGGCTCCACTATCATTATTCCCGTCTTTCCGCCGTTCCTTAAAATTAATGTTGTGCGCTGCTACGCTGGTATTGGCCGGCAATCAGGCACATGCACAGTATGGCATTTATTATGGCAATGCTGTTGACCATGTTTACCCATCAGTGGTTACCATCACTAAATCCATGAAATCGCTTCGCGGTGAAGGCTATGCTTTTTCTAATACCTGCGTAGATGCCGCCAGCGGAATGAAGTTTGGTAAAATCATAAGAACCAACTCGATGGGTACACAGCTATGGGCCATGACGTACCAAATGGGTTTGAGGCACCGTTTCACCAGTATCGAGACCTATACATTTTCGGGCACTACCAACTATTTTGTGGTGGGCAGTGTTGAGATAGGTGGCAACGACCACTTGCTGGCTGCTTGTATCAACGATAATGGTAACGTAATACGTAGTACGGAATTACCTGCATCTATGTTCAATAACCTGATAGGCCTGAAGGGTATACCTACCAGCGATGGGGGCTTTGCTATTGCAGGCATAGAATCTCAGAATTATACAAAAGCAGGCCCTAATGCCATAGTAGCCCTGAAAATGGATTCGCTGCTGAATGTGCAGAACTACCATGTATATGAATCGAACGCAGGTTTTGAAGATCATGATTTTGCTACCGATATAGTAGAAGGGGCCACTCCTGATGACTATATGATAGTAGGTAGTGCAAATAAAGATTACAGTGGCATGTACGATGTGCCTTGCGCTATGAGTGCACTGATACATATGCCTACAGGTATGGTGCAATGGAGCCATAACTTTTCTACAGGCAATACGGGCCACTGGGATTCGGGTGCTGATGGCTACTATGATGCCGCTACCAACAGCTATTGGGTGATGGCTAACAGCTCAGTAAGGCACTATTTTAACCTGACCAATATTGATGCAACGGGTACCCCGCTAACCTTTCAGCAATACAACGGCGCATTATTTTCCGATTACGATGTGTATGGCTATGAATTCAGGCCATCGCTTTCTACACCGGGCAATTTTGTTGTAGGTGCATGGAAGTTTGCATTCAGTACAGGATCGGGCCAGGCAGTAAACCCCGTACTTGCCGAGGTTGACCCCGTTGCCTATACGGTGTCATGGTCGGAACGCTATACGGCCGGCGGGTCAACAGATAACAATCGTATGAACGGGTATAGTGAGAATGCATTGCTTGCACCAAGGGCAATGTTCCAGTTCCCCTACTTCTACCATAAGCTACTGACCAACAAGTCGAATAACTCGGGTTATACAATAATGGATAGCGATACTTTGGGTATGATGTATGAATCGCCACGCCTATGGTACAGCAACGACCTTATGGGCAGAGTAAGCTGTGGTAGTATTAACCCTGCTACAGGCCCCGATTCATGGAGCTCGTTCACCAACAGCCCTATCATGCACAGGGGATCGTTTATGCCTACCGGATTTATAACAATGACACGTACACCTATAATGCACGAAACTGTAAGCTGTTTTGGCGCAGCACGCCAGGAAGAAGCAACAAGTGTTGCCGCTATTGTTAATGAAGGTGGATTGAGCATATATCCTAATCCAGCTTCAGACAATATTACTATTGAAAGCCTGACCGGATTGCGGAAGATATCAGTAACAGATATCTATGGCCGTGAAGTAGCCAGGATAAATGCTGCAGGCAGCAACAAACAAACCATAAATACTTCAGGCTTTGTGCCAGGTGTGTATATGGTGCGCCTGGAGGATAGCAACAATGTTATTACTACTAAAACAGTACAAGTCATCAGGTAGTGAAAATCTGGAATTTTTAGAATATAAAGAGGCCCTGTAAAGGGCCTCTTGCTTATTGTGCGGTATAATGCACTAAGTCTATGTTTACGCCATTAGGATCGGTAATGGCGAAGTGGCGGTCGCCCCAGGGCTCGTCGCGTAATTCTATCTTAATATCAATGCCTTTTGCTTTTACTTCATTGTATAGCTTGTCTACATCTTCCACTTCTATGGTAAGAAACAACCCTTCTCCTTTGAATGGCTGATGAAACAACGGCTGCTGCGATGGATGGTTGGGCAATAAGAAGCTAAACTCAGCCTGCTTATTGGGGGTGTGCATCAGCAAATAAAATTCATTCTCGAAGGTGACGCCAAAGCCTAGCACATTCGTATAAAAAGCTTTGCTTTCAGCAATTTTAGTAGTTACAATACCCGCATTCAGTTTCATAATATTCTGTTTTAATTTAGTTTGTGCATTGCTAAGTGTGGCAAAAAATATTGCCATTAATAACAGGCTCAGTTTGTTCATAATGTTTCTGTTTTTATGATACAAAACTGGTACAAACTATACAGCTAAGATTGTAAAAAACGGTCAATCTCTACTCCCTGCCAAAAGCTTTTGCAGGGGTTACACCATAGAAGTTTTTAAACTCTTTAATGAAATGCGCCTGGTCGTAATAGCCTGCATTGTAGAACAACTTGTTTTGCCTCAGGCTTTGCGATGACGGTTTTGACCGCAATATGTTTTGAAAGCGGACCACATTGCTGAACGTTTTTATGCTATCGCCAATATAATACTCGAACAGGCGGCGCAACTGCCGGGGGCTAATACCGGTATCCAGGTCGGTTTGTACATCCAGCACACCAAAGTTCTTTAGTATAATATGCAAGGCCTCATACAGCCGGTTATCGAAGCTGAGATGGGTATGAGCAAGGTGCTGTAAAAAATAATCATCAAATACCTGTGCCAGATCAGTGTTATCAGGGTTTGTAAAACTATCGGCAATAAACTGTGCGGTTTGTGGTATTACGTTCTCCAACGCTTCGTACCTGTTGCTTAGTTCTGCTGCATTTACTTTAAATAGCTGAGGAAACATGGCCGGTAAAAAGCGCACACCTACATAATTGAAATTGTTGCCAATTGAAAACTGGGTGTATTTTTTGCAGAAGCCCATTACGTAACTTTCTTCCGGCTTGCTAAGCTCAAAATATATATCTATGCAACCATCAGCTACTACACGGTAAATAAAATCGGATGTAAGCGGTTGGCATGTGCTTAACTGCCAATAGCAATAAATATAGGGTTGCAGCTTTTCGTGCGGTAAAAATTCGCGGTACGTAACATCGCTGCCCGACTGTTTTACAGTTGGCTGTGCCGGCATATACAAACTGCGTAGGTCATATGCGTGGTGTTGCAGGCTCAAAACCAGGAGGCTTATTTTTACACTTGATGATAAAGAAAGGGTAATTCTCGGTTATGGTTTCAACATCGTAGAGGCCCGCATTTTCAAATTCAGCCTCAACAGAGACACGATCGTAAAAGAACATTTTAACGCCACCAAAAAGTTCGTAGCGGTCTTCGCTTACATATTTGCCCTGTCCATAAGTTTGTGCTTCCTTTGAAATGGCTATAAATACCATATAGCCGTTTTCAGCAAGTTGATGATAGCAGTCGCTGATGAGCTTTTTTCTTTCATCAGCATCCAGCAGGTGTATCAGTGCGTAGCAAAATATGCCGTCATACTTCTGGTCGTCGAATGGCATATCGGTTACTGAACCATGATAAACTTGTACATCCGGGCCATAATGTTTTACCGCCATATCGATAGCTGTTTGCGATATCTCGATGCCGGTTACGGTCATACCGCTATCGAGAAAGACTTTGGCATTGCGCCCGTAGCCATAACCCGGAATAAGCACATTCTTTATTCCTTTTTCTACAAACAGATTTTTGGTCAATACTGCGGAAGGTGCAGGCTCGAAGCCCCACATTTCCTGCTTTTCAATAAAGCGGCCTCCCAAAACTCCGGTTGGTCCCTGTTGGTTTTTTCCATCTACAATTTGCTGGTGAATGTAAATTACTAAAACGGCTACACACTTATGGCCAGTTAAGAAGTAGTCATTCCATTGAGCCTGTTTCTACTTTACCGGCTTTTATATAATGAACCATGATGACACCATTGGGCATCACATGGCTTTCAGCTAGTTTAAAAGCTCGTGGAACAGCGTTGCCGTCAAACAGATTTTTGCCCTTGCCAAGTATTATAGGGTGTATGTTAAGCCAAAACTCATCAACAAGGTCATGCTTAAGCAGCAATTGTACCAGCTCGCTGCTGCCCCATATTTTTATATCAGTGCCGTTTAAAGCTTTCACCCTTTTAATGTCATCAATGTTTTTCAGGAATATGCAATTTTGCCAGTTAGTACTGCTCCTGGTAGTTGACAGGACATATTTGGTTACCTCGTTTACACCCGGCCATTGGTCGGCATGTTGCGGCCAGTAATTCTCCCAGATATCGAAGGTTTTTCTGCCCAGCATCAAGTCTGCAGGGGCCAATTGTTTTTGCATCACTACATTCGAGGCTTCATCGCTATAAGGTGCCACCCAGCCGCCATATTCAAATCCTCCCGATGTATCTTCCTGCGGCCCGCCCGGTGCCTGCATTACTCCATCCAGTGTAAGAAACTCGAGCACTATAATTTTTCGCATATCAACTTGTATTTAATTACTATGTAAAGCTCGGTAACATGTTATGATATTTTGCGGTGTGTACGCGTCGGTTAGCGGGGTAGAATGCGACAAACAGAAGAAACATTGATTTGTTAAGTATAGTTGTTTCTGTGATACTTATTCCGCTTTTTTGCAGCGGCATAAGCAACATTGATATACCTTGATTACAGCCGGATAGCAGCTTGATATTAACATTTCAAAAGCATTTTTATTTTATCTTTGCAGCGCTAAACTGAAAGATATAAGAACAATGTTATCAATGTTACATACAAGGATGCGGCTTTCAAGGCTTATGAGCTTCTTGTTGTTGATAGCAGCTTTTATTTTTATACCGGGCCAGGGTATATATTCTCAATATTCCGGCCTGCTGGTGCATCCTGGTACAATTCACTATCAACAAGCTGCAGAGGACAGTCGTAGTATTGTTGATATTTCAACAGGGCATTCGGACGTTCATGCCCGAATACTCAGCAAAACCAAGATTAAGAGTACGGCCAAAAAAATAAGTGCATTTCAAACCTCTGCAGGGTTATATACATGCACTGCATTATTTAGTTCAATCCCACTGCTAAAGGCTTTTTCAGGTATTACAAAACCTGCCTATTACCTGTTTCTTTTCAGGTACACTTTATTTTGATCTAGCAAGCATTTCGCGCTTCCATTCTCCCGTTCGTACAAGAACATTTTGCTAAACTCATAAAATTAAACGCAAGATCATGCGTAAAGGTTCCCTTTTTTGTATTCCACTAGTTGGACTGTTAGCTATTTCATGCAATACGCAAACAAACAGCGATTCATCGCAGGCCGGGAAAAAAATACCGGTAACTAATATTATTGAGAAAGATATATCGCTCGACAGGGTTTATGTAGCAGATATTCAAGCTATTCAAAACGTAGAATTAAGAAGCCGTGTATCGGGATTTTTAGAGAAGATACATGTGGACGAAGGTATGCTGGTTAAGAAAGGCCAGCTGCTATTCACCATAAGCGATGAAGAATATAAAGCGGAAGTGAGCAGGGCTAAAGCCAGTCTTAATAGTATTATTGCTGATGCAAAAACCGTAGAACTGGAACTGGAGCGTGTAAGGATGCTTGTTAATAAAAAGATACTTTCTTCTACCGAGCTGGATGTTGCCAAGGCGAAATTTGCTGCTGAGAATGCAAGAATAGAAGAGGCCAGGGCGGCCCTGGAACATGCGCGTGCTAAATTATCTTACACACATATATATGCTCCTTACGACGGTATTATAGATAGAATACCTTTGAAACCGGGAAGTTTGGTGGATGAAGGCACCTTGCTAACCACGGTTTCAGATATAAGTTCGGTATTCGCATACTTTAATATTTCAGAAAACGAATACCTTGAATATCTCAGGGCGCAGCAACACACAAATGACACCGGTAATAAGATCGTCAGGCTTATACTTTCAGACGGAAAGGAATATCAGCTAGCGGGGAAAATTGAAACGGTGGTAAGCGAGTTTCAGGAAAGTACAGGTTCCATTGCTTTCAGGGCACGTTTCCCTAATCCCGCCCATTTACTAAAGCACGGTGCAACCGGTAAAATTAAGCTTAGCAGCCATGTAGACGATGCACTGGTGCTGCCACAAAAGGCTGTGTTTGAAATTCAGGATAAGAACTATGTGTTCGTTGTTAATAAAGACAACAAGATAGCCATGCGCAATTTTAAGCCCAAAGCCAGGCTGAATGAGCTATATATTGTTGAATCGGGGCTAACAGAAGGCGAAACAATTGTTTATGAAGGAATACAAAACATCAAAGATGGTATGGTAGTATCTCCTGATGTAGTCAGCCTCGATAGCTTAATTCAAAAAAACATACTCTAAGCATACAGGGTATACAATTTCACAGGCATGTTTGAAACCTTTATTAAAAGGCCGGTACTTTCGCTGGTCATTTCGCTTATTATTGTCTTATTGGGTGTGCTGGCATTGTTTAATCTTCCTGTCACCCAGTTTCCCGATATTGTTCCCCCTTCAGTAATTGTAACGGCTAATTACACAGGTGCCAATGCTGAAGTATGCACTAAGGCAGTAGCCACTCCATTGGAGCGTGCTATTAATGGTGTTCCGGGCATGACATACATGTCAACCGTTACCAGTAACAACGGTATGACCATAATTCAGGTTTACTTTAAAGTAGGTACCGATCCTGACATTGCAGCGGTAAACGTGCAAAACCGTGTTACTACCGTTTTGGATGAGCTGCCAGAGGAGGTGATCAAGGCAGGTGTTACAACCGAAAAAGAAGTAAATAGTATGTTGATGTACCTGAACATATTAAGTGCAGATACTACTGCCGATGAAATGTTCATTTACAACTTTGCAGATATTAACGTACTTAAGGAGCTGAAGAGGATAGATGGTGTAGGTTTTGTAGAGATAATGGGTGCGCGCGACTATTCTATGCGTGTATGGCTCAAGCCCGACAGGATGCATGCCTATAATATATCTACCGAAGAGGTAATACAAGGCATCAGGGAGCAAAACGTAGAAGCTGCACCCGGTAAAACAGGGGAAAGCTCAGGCAAAATGAACCAGCCGCTTCAGTATGTATTGCGATATACAGGTAAGTATACAAAGCCTGAGCAATATGCAGATATTGTATTGAGGGCTGATAAGGATGGCTCGGTATTGAGGCTGAAGGATATTGCGGAAGTAGAATTTGGTTCGCTGGATTATGATATGACCTCGATGACCGATGGCAGGCCTTCGGCATCTATCATGATAAAGCAGCGCCCGGGGTCGAATGCGAAAGAGGTAATTGAAAATATAAAAACCCGCATGGCCGAGTTGAAGGAATCTTCTTTTCCGCCGGGTATGACCTATAATATCAGTTACGATGTTTCCCGTTTTCTGGATGCCTCTATCAGCGAGGTGCTGGTAACCCTTGTGGAGGCTTTCCTGCTGGTATTTGTTGTTGTCTTCCTTTTTCTGCAAGATTTCAGGTCTACGCTTATACCAGCCCTGGCAGTACCGGTTGCGCTTATAGGTACTTTATTCTTTATGCAGATGCTGGGCTTCTCTATCAATCTGCTTACTCTTTTTGCATTGGTATTGGCAATAGGTATTGTGGTGGATAATGCGATAGTAGTAGTAGAGGCTGTGCATACAAAAATGACCGAAGAGCACCTGCCACCGCTGCAGGCCACGCTTGCAGCCATGAAAGATATTAGCGGTGCTATTGTTGCTATCACACTTGTAATGTCGGCCGTGTTTGTGCCGGTAGCCTTTATGGAGGGGCCTGTTGGCGTATTTTACCGGCAGTTTTCACTAACCCTTGCTTTTGCAATTGTTATTTCAGGTATCAATGCGGTAACCCTTACACCGGCACTATGCGCTATCATGTTGCGCCCACACGATCCTGCAAAGACCACTAAAGGCTGGCTGGGCAAGTTCTTTAAAAAATTTAATAACGGTTACGATAAGCTATCCAATAAATATGCCGGATTCATAAGAAAAATAGCCGGGCGCAGGGCTATAACTTTTGCTATGCTCATATTGTTCTTCTTAGCTACCTGGGGCTTCAGTGCTATTCTTCCATCAGGGTTTATACCCACAGAAGACCAGGGAATGATATATGTGAACGTGACCACTCCGCCCGGAGCTACACTAGAGCGCACTGAAGAAGTGCTGAATGAAATACAACAATCAACCAAGGGCATGCGTGCAGTAGAATCAGTTTCTACACTGGCCGGTTTCAGCCTGATGAGCGATGTGGCAGGAGCCTCGTATGGTATGGGTATGATCAATTTAAAACCCTGGGACGAGCGCGAGCAATCGTTAGAAGAAGTGATACGAGAGCTTGAAGAGCGGGCGAAAGGAGTAACAGATGCGAGTATTCAATTCTTCCCGCCACCTACAGTACCGGGTTTTGGTAACGCCAGTGGATTTGAGCTGCGGTTGCTTGATAAATCAGGCTCAGACGATTTGCAGAAAACTGCCGACGTTACAAAAAAGTTTGTGAGTGCACTTAACGAGTCGCAGCCTGTTGCTAATGTGTTTACAGGTTTCGATCCCAATTTCCCGCAATACCTGATACATGTGGACCAGGAGATGGCAGCGCAAAAAGGCATTACAATAGATAATGCACTAGCTACATTGCAAACGCTTTTGGGTAGTTATTATACTACCAATTTCATTCGTTTCGGGCAAATGTATAAAGTAATGTTGCAGGCCGGCCCGCAGTACAGAAGCAAGCCAGAAGACGTGCTAAACCTATATGTGAAGAACAATAAGGGAGAAATGATACCCTATTCTTCATTTATACGCATGGAGCGTGTGTACGGCCCCGAACAGCTAACCCGCTACAACATGTATACTTCAGCCATGATAAATGGTGAGGCTGCAGCGGGTTTCAGCAGTGGCGATGCTATAGCTGAAGTAGAGCGTGTTGCTAAAGCACAATTGCCAAGAGGATATGATATTGAATGGTCGGGTATGACGCGGGAGCAAATTCTTTCGGGCAACCAGGCAGTTTTCATTTTCCTTATCTGCCTTGTGTTTGTTTATCTGCTGCTGGCCGCACAGTACGAAAGTTTTCTGCTGCCGCTACCCGTAATTCTTTCTTTGCCTACGGGTATATTCGGTTCATTCCTTTTTCTAAAACTGGCGGGGCTGGAAAATAATATTTACGCGCAGGTGGCGCTGGTTATGCTCATTGGCCTGCTTGGGAAGAATGCGATACTGATAGTTGAATTTGCAATACAACGGCGAAAGGAGGGCGCAAGTATACTTCGTTCAGCCGTAGATGGTGCCGTATCCAGGTTGCGCCCGATATTAATGACATCTTTCGCTTTTATAGCAGGGTTGATACCCCTGTGTATAGCCACGGGTGCAGGTGCTATGGGCAACAGGTCTATTGGTACGGCAGCGGCGG
Source organism: Bacteroidota bacterium (assembly GCA_023436685.1). Taxonomy (GTDB): domain Bacteria; phylum Bacteroidota; class Bacteroidia; order Chitinophagales; family Chitinophagaceae; genus Polluticoccus. Next base: position 18,117 of record JAEZIL010000224.1, read on the forward strand.
GCGGCATGTTGACGGGAACCATATTTGGGGTAATTATAGTGCCGGGCTTATATGTGCTGTTTGCGAGCGTAGGCCGTAGAAAGCAAAGAAAAAAAGCAATAAATGGAAAAATGCAGGTGAGGCTTGTAGCCAATAAGCCTGTGCAAGAAACAAATCATTTCAACTAGTAAAAAGTAAAAAGATATGAAATGTCCTAACTGTAGTGACACATTACTAATGTCAGAACGATATAGCATACAAATAGATTATTGTCCTGCATGTCGTGGTATATGGCTGGATAAAGGAGAACTGGATAAAATGCTTGAATATGCAGGGCATAGGTATGATGCTGCTAAAATAGAGCCTAACCCGGGGGGCCATAGTAGTACATCTTATACTGAAGCAAAGAGGTTTGACAACCATGGAAAACCCTATAAGAAGAAATCATTTTTAGGAGACCTGTTTGATTTTGACTAAGTAAAAACTAATAGAAATGCTATTTGATAAGCAAGTACAGCTTCTTACTATGTTCCTGGCCATAACCTTCGCTGTGAGCTGCAAAACAGCCGATACAGTAACTTCTGCAGTGCCGGGGGGCCAAGACATGCCTGCTGCGTTTGTAAGCAAGACTGTGGCACAAGCTGATAATACAGTAAGCCGCTCAAAGATATTTGTTGATACCAACCTGGTACAACTAATAGATGTGGCTGTAAAGCAAAATCCCGATGTATGGATAGCCATGCAAAGGATAGAGGCTGCACGTTCTTTTTTCCGCATAAGGAAGGGTGCTATATTGCCTACGGTAGAAGCTGCGGCAAATGCTTCGGCGCAACGCTATGGCGACTACACAATGGAGGGAGTAGGCAACTTTGATACCAACTTATCGGGCAATATCAGTGAAGATCAGAAAGTACCTCTTCCTATGGTGCCTTATTATTTTCTGGGCCTTAGAAGCAACTGGGAGATAGACCTTTGGGGTAAACTCAAAAACCAGAAGCAGGCAGCCTATATGCGGTTGTTGGGTACCCAGCAGGCACGGAACCTTGTTATAACTACACTGGTAGCAGAGGTTTCATTCAGGTATTACGAGCTGCAGGCGCTGGATGAAGAAGTAGCTATACTAAAGAAAAATATTGAGTTGCAGGATAGTGCAGTGCGTATTGCAGAAGTGCAGAAGGAGGCAGGCCGTACCACCAGTCTGGGAATACAGCAATTTCAAGCCCAGCTGCTGCGAACAAAAAGCTTATTGGTGCAGGCCGAGCAGGATATTGCCCGAACTGAAAATGAACTGAGCTATCTGCTGGGCAGATACCCGCAGCGAATACCCAGAAGTAAACATTTTCTTCAGCAGAGATTGCCTGAACAAATAGCTGTGGGCTTGCCGTATGATGTGCTGAACAGGCGGCCCGATGTTTTGCAGGCCGAGGCTGAATTAAAAGCAACCAAGGCAGATGTTGCAGCGGCAAAGGCTGCATTTTTGCCCGCGTTAACCATATCTCCATTCCTTGGCTACAATGCTTTCAATAGTTCATTGTTATTTAATCCGGGATCTATAGTATATGGTATTATTGGAGGGGCAACTGCACCTTTGCTAAATCGCAGTGCCTTGAAGGGAAATTTTAACCGGACAGGAGCTGAGCAACAGGAAGCGTATCATAACTATAATAAAACAGTAATAGGCGCTTTTCAGGAGGTGCAGACAACAATAAGTAATATGGAAAGCCTGAGGCGTATTTATGACCTTAACCAGCGAGAGGTGCAAGTACTATCGGAGGCTACCTCTACGTCCAATGAGTTATTTAAAGTAGGGTATGCATCTTACCTGGATGTAATAACAGCACAGCGTAATGCGCTGGAGGCCGAAATTAACCAGGTAGAAACGAAGAAGAAACTCTTTATGTCATTAATAACACTTTACCGCTCATCGGGAGGCGGTTGGTAAATAGAAATGAAAACACATGATTGAATTGTTTGGAAATTTAACCGATCCTAACTGGATTATGCAACATGGCGGCCTGTATGTTGTATTGTTTATTGTCTTTGCCGAAACAGGCTTGTTCATTGGCTTTTTCTTGCCTGGTGATACCTTGCTATTTATTGCTGGAATGCTTATTGCAGGTGTAGCAATACCGGGAAGCACTTCGTTGTTTCCGCTGCTTTACTGGATATTTATGATATCGGCAGCAGGTATTCTTGGCAATTACCTGGGCTATTGGTTTGGCCGTAAGTTTGGCAGCGCCTTGCAGCAAAAAGACGGACGCTTATTTAAGCGGAAATATTTGCAACAAGCACACGATTTCTATGAAAAAAAAGGTGGCGGCGCAATAGTGCTGGCGAGGTTTCTGCCTATAGTGCGAACATTTGCACCTATAGTAGCTGGTATGGTAAAAATGGATAACCGCAAATTCTCGCTTTATAACATCGTAGGCTCATTAATAT
>JAEZIL010000248.1 GCA_023436685.1 Bacteroidota bacterium
GCTTATTACAATCTTTGCGTTTATTTCTCAATCTGAGGTTATTGGCGCTTATGTTGAAAGTAATTTTGGCGCCTTTGCTGCAAAACGTAGTTTTTTTATAGGTGCCATCACTGGGTTGGCTTTTTTAATTCTGTTTATGATATTTCTTTATCGCAGAAATAAAGAATCTAAAATAGCTAAGTTTATTAAAGGCATGGCCGATGGCATTACGTCTATTGTGAAAATGCGTGACAAGGGCAAGTTTCTTTTATACACGCTTGCAATATGGGCACTGTATTGGTTCATGGTAATGCTTGGCTTTTGGAGCCTGCCTGCAACAGATCATTTAGGGGTTTTGGCAGGACTAGTTGTGCTGGTGTTTGGTAGTGTGGGCATGATTGTTACTCCCGGTGGACTTGGGGCATACCCTGTTTTGGTAGCACAAATTCTACTCTGTTATTCTATAAGCATTGGAGACGGTAATGCGCTAGGCTGGGTATCCTGGATGGGGCAAACATGCGTTATTATTGTTCTGGGTTTAATAGCACTAACCATGTTGCCCATCTATAATCGTAATAATAAACATCATGCAGAAGCTGCAATGGATAAAAGATAAAATTCAACCAGGTTTAGCAGAGCTGGAGCGTAAATGCCACCAATGGAGGGCGGTGGGTAAAGCAATCGTTTTCACCAATGGTTGTTTTGATATTCTTCACCATGGGCATTTGGATCTTTTGGCAAAGGCTGCAGATTATGGCAATGTACTTATTGTTGGATTAAACACCGATAATTCGGTAAGAAAACTTAAAGGCTTAGAACGGCCTGTTAATCATGAAAATGACAGGCTATTTCAATTGGCATCATTGTTATGTGTTGATGCTGTATGCCTGTTCGATGATGATACACCCTTGCAAATGATACAGCGTATAAAACCCGACGTATTAGTAAAGGGTGGGGATTATAATATTGATACAATAGTAGGGGCAAAAGATGTTTTGGCCTATGGTGGCAAGGTAGAAATAATTCCCTTTGTTCAGGGTTATTCTACTTCAGGCTTAATTGCTAGTATTAAGAAATTGTAAATTTCTACTATGTTGATGTATTAAAGTGCCTTTCTCGAATATGGCCGTGTAGTTTTGCAACCAATTAAAGGCCAACCCATTTTGAAGGCAAATAAATACATAGTTAGAGATATAAGCTGGCTGTCGTTTAACGCTCGCGTTTTGCAGGAAGCGGAAGATACGTCAAACCATATTTACGATAGGCTGCGTTTTCTGGGTATTTTTTCAAACAATCTAGATGAGTTCTTTCGTGTCAGGGTCGCAACCCTTAACCGGATGGTACGTGTAGGTAAAACTGCACAAATTCATTTGGAAGAAAATCCTGATAAAATCCTAGAGCAAATCCAGCATATCACTATAAGCCAACAAAAATCTTTTGACGCTACGTATGAAGATATCATCGAAGAATTAGCCCGAAAAAAGATATTCATAAAAAACGAGAAGGAGCTTAATAAAAAGCAAAAGGAATTTATTAGCGTTTATTTTGACGAAAAAGTACGTACGCAGATTGTTCCGTTAATGATTGAAAGTATTCAGCATATCCCCCTGCTGCGCGATAAGTCCATATACCTGGCATGTGTATTAGGTAATAATACTAATCCTATGTTGCAGCGATATGCATTGATTGAAATACCTACTAAAGTATTGCCCCGATTTGTGATATTGCCCTCAGAAGGGAATGAAAAGCATATCATTCTGTTAGAAGACATAATACGATATAACCTTCCGCATCTCTTCGCACCTTTCGGTTTCAACAGTTTCCTTGGCTACATTATTAAAGTGACGCGCGATGCTGAGCTTGAAATAGATAATGAGATAAATACCAATGTTATTGATGAATTGGAAAAAGGGCTTAAGAACCGTAAAAAGGGCCGTGCTACACGTTTTGTTTTCGATAGGAATATAGAAGCAGGGTTACTCGATTATCTTATTAAAAGATTAAATCTTTCTAAAAAAGATAACTTAATTCCGGGAGGGCGCATACACAACTTCAAAGACTTTATGAATTTCCCATCGGGTGTATTTAGCGATCTAAAACCCCGTAAAAAGCCTTTTGTTCATCCTGATCTTAAGCAACCATGCCGAATTATGGAGATATTGGAAAGGAAAGATGTTATGTTGCATTTTCCTTACCATTCTTTTGATTCTGTAATAGACCTGATAAGAGAAGCAGCAATAGACCCACTGGTTCAAAGTATTAAGATTACGTGTTACAGGCTGGCAAAAGATTCAAAAATTATTAATGCCCTTATTAATGCTGTCCGGAATGGTAAGCTGGTAACAGTTGTTTTGGAATTAAGGGCAAGGTTTGATGAAGAGGCCAATCTTGTTTGGAAAAAGCAATTAGAAGAAGAGGGGGTGAAGGTAATACATGGCTTGCCTGACATGAAAGTGCATGCTAAAATATGTGTTATAAAAAAGCGTGAATTAAATAAAACAAAACAGTACGGATTTATATCAACCGGTAATTTTAATGAGAATACGGCTGAATATTATAGCGACCATTGTTTGCTGACATCTAACAGAAAAATACTGGCAGATATCAACCACGTATTTAATTTTTTAGAATCGCCGGTACCAAAGGTAGAAAGTCTAAAAAACTGTAAAGTACTACCTGTCTCACCATTCAGTATGCGCAGGGTTTTTACAGAGTTGATTAATAAAGAGATAAAGCAGGCTAAAAAGAAAAAACCGGCGGCAATTATTATTAAGCTGAATACACTTAGCGATCAGGTAATGATTGATAAATTATATGAAGCATCTAAAGCAGGTGTAGATGTACAGATGATTATCAGGGGAGCATGTTGTGCTCTTACAAAACAAAAGCACTTCAAAAAAGATATCAAAGCGTTAAGTATTATTGACGAATATTTGGAACACGCACGCATTTTTGTTTTTCACAACGATGGCAATCCATTAGTTTATACATCTTCAGCCGATTGGATGGTGAGAAACCTTGATCATAGAGTAGAAGTTGCATGTCCTGTTTATGACGCAGAAATAAAAGCGGAATTGATTGATATTTTACAAATACAACTTGCAGAAAATGTTAAAGGTAGGGTGTTAGATAATGAACAAAAAAATGAATATGTGGTAAGGCAAGAAAATGCCCCTGAATTGCGCTCTCAAATTGCTATTTATGGATATTTGCATAACAAACAATTTACTGATTGATACTAGCTGCTATTGATATAGGTTCGAATGCCGCCCGCCTGCTTATCACAGAAGTGAACGTATATAAGGATGGTACAACTGATTACACCAAACTCAACCTTTTGCGCGTGCCCCTAAGATTAGGGTTTGATGTGTTTGACCAAGGAAGTATAAGTGATGAGAAAAGGAAGAAACTGATTGATACTATTAAGGTATATAAGCAGTTGATGGAAATATACCAGGTTGAAGCTTTAAAAGCTTGTGCTACTTCTGCTATGCGCGATGCCTCTAACGGAAACGCTATTCTTGAGGAAATAAAAAAACAAACTGGTATATCTGTACAAGTTATCTCGGGCCAGGAAGAGGCTAATGTCATTTATGAAACACATATAGCTGAGAACCTAAGTAACGGGAAGTCTTATATGTACATTGATGTAGGTGGCGGTAGTACAGAGATTACTTTGTTTGCAAATGGACATATAATCTTTAAAGAATCTTTTAACATAGGCACCATAAGGCTCCTTAATAACAAAGTGACAGATGAGCAATGGGAACACATGAAATGGTACATTAAAACTAATGTAAAAAATTACCAACCCATTGAGGCAATAGGCAGTGGTGGCAATATCAATAAGATATTTTCTATCTCAAAACGTAAAGAAGGTAAGCCATTGCCTCTTGATTTGTTGAAAGATTACCATAAAGAGCTAAGTTATAGTAGTGTAGAAGAGCGCAAACATTTATATAACTTTCGCAGCGACCGGGCCGACGTAATAGTGCCGGCTTTGCAAATTTATATAGCAATTATGCGATGGTCTGGTGCAAATGAGATATACGTGCCTAAGATTGGCCTGGCTGATGGGTTAATTAAGATACTTTATAAGGAGATGTTGAATAAATAAAGGCTTGCAATCGCAAGCCTTTATTGTTGTTTTAAAAGTTATTGTTTCACAAACTTATTCTGCTGTAATACTTTTCCGTCAACGTCGCTAACCCTATACAGGTAAGTGCCTGTTGGTAATTGAGAAATATCTACGGTTGCATTGCCTTTAAGTTTAGTAGTGGCTACTACTTTTCCTTCCAGCGAATATGCCTGCCACGCAAGCTCTTTAGTATATGTAGTAGTAAGATTCAACACATTGAATGCCGGAGATGGAAATACTTTTACTACCTGCTGCTGGAACACAGCTATTTTCACCCCTGAAGCACTCATTACTTCAGCATCATCCACATAAATAGCACTACTGTCTGTAGCATCATCCGAGCTGCTTATAAAGCCAATGATTACTTTATTAGGTATAACATTAGGGTCAAGATATTGTACTCGCAGTTTAAATTCTGTAAAGTTAGGGTAAGCTTGCTCCAGCACTGTATCAGCCATACCCACCAAAGAATCGGCACCATTTGCAGCCTGGCCCTCCAGGAAAGCAAGTAATGTCATTTGCCCAAAGTCACTTCCTCTGGGCTCATATTTTATCCATGCCGATAATGTATTAACGCGTTCAATAGTTGTAAGTCCACCTTCGAAAGTGATGCTCCCAAACGGATCGTCAGGGTCAAAATCACCCGGGTCTATAGTAGGAGCTGCATTAACCAGTAAGCCAGGCAGTATTCCAAAATCAGGTCCTTGGTTGTGGGTCATAGCCTTTGCAGCAAATGCACCGGTATGAGAAGGGGTTGATCGAGTCAACTGTGGTTTAAAGACGGTGCCGGGACTTAAAAATGGCCCGAAGGTGTAAAGGAGTGAATCAGTACCATACCAGCCAATTGGAGCTTCAAGGGTTGTAGCAGGTATGCCGGCAGTGAAATTGCGCCAGGTATCAAAATCGCCATTAATATTTTGAGCAATTGCACCCGTAAAGCCAAAGCTAAGGATAAGGGTAAAAATTTTTTTCATATAGTTTAATTAAGGGATTCCAGAGTTTGTTTAATAGCATTGAAATTAGGCTGCTCGCCGGCGTTTTCCAATACTTCAGCATAACGCACAACACCTTCTTTGTCTATAACAAAGGCCGACCTTTTTGATACACCATGCATATCAAAAGCAAAATTCTCGTATAGTGCACCATAGGCTTTCGACACATCTTTATTAAAATCACTAAGTAGCGGAAAATTCAGGCTTTGTTCAGCTTTGAATTTACCTAATGTGAAAAGAGAATCTACAGAGATACCATATACTTGGGCATCTAGTCCATTATATACACTTATATTATCCCTTACAGCACATAATTCAGCAGTACATACGCTGGTAAATGCCAGCGGGAAAAATAATAAAAGCACGTTTTTGCCTTTTTGTTCGCTTAAGCTTATTTTTTGTTTGTCAGTGTCGTGAAGGATAAAATCGGGGGCAACTTGGCCAATCTGTAAACTCATATTATATTATTTCAGTAAAAGTAAACTATGTTCCCCTGCTGTCAAAATGATGTTTTGTTCAACCAAAATGCAAAAATGACGGTAGTAATGCTAACGATATATGTGTGTTTTTATGTTTTTACTGCAAAAATGACGCAAATTTGCCAGCCTTAGTGCTTGGCACAAAACGTGAGCATGGGAAGACAAACAGTTAAATCCAAATTATAAATAAGTACAACTATGGCAAACAATGTAAACATTACTCCGTTGCACGACAGGGTTATCATAAAACCCGCCGCTGCTGAAGAAAAAACTG
>JAEZIL010000312.1 GCA_023436685.1 Bacteroidota bacterium
GCTCTGCTTTGATATAGGGCAGCAATGTTTTGGTATTTTTTGCTACCAATTGTCCCCCTATGTAAGTTTGACTAACGTTTAGATTCTGCAGGTTGTCGCAAACAATAAGATCGGCACTATCGCCAACCCGAAGCATGCCTACAGGTATCTTATAGTGCTGTACTGCATTAATGCATGCTACCCGCAAAGCATTATATATATCATGGCCTTTAGCCACCGCACGTTTCACTAATGTATTAATGTGTCCAAGTTCCAGTTCGTCCGGATGTTTATCATCACTACAAAACATTACTTTCTCAGGATGGCTGGTAATGAGGCTGTGTAAAGCCTCAAAATTTTTGGCTGCGCTGCCTTCACGTATTATAATGTGCATACCGGCCGAAATCTTGTCTAATGCTTCCTCAAGAGTAAAACATTCGTGATCGGTTGTGATACCTGCTGCGGCATATTGCCGTGCAGCTTCGCCTCTTAGCCCCGGTGCATGCCCATCAATAGGCTTGCCTATGCGATGAGCAGCCTCAATTTTTGCCAGTACTTCTGCATCGTTAAACAATACGCCCGGATAGTTCATCATTTCCGACAAATACCATATATCAGGGTTTGCTAAAAGCTTTTCAGTCTCTTTACTGTCTATTAACGCACCCGCAGTTTCAAAGGCAGTAGCCGGCACACATGATGGTGCACCAAAGAAGAATTTGAAGGGTGATAGCTTACTGTTATCTATCATGTATTGAATGCCGTCTATACCACACACATTGGCTATTTCATGAGGGTCGGATATGGTAGCAATGGTACCATGCACTACTGCCATACGGGCAAATGTGGTTGGCAAAAGCATAGAACTTTCAATATGAACATGGGCATCTATGAACCCGGGTAGTATGTATTGTTCAGGCGCTGTTTCAATTTTTTCAAAGGAAGTGATGATGCCGTTCTCTACTATAATAGTAGCAGGATAAGTGCTGCGTTGAAGTATGTCAACTAGCTGGCCGGATATGCTGAAGGAATGCATATCCTAAAATTAGGCAAGAAAATGTATGGAACTAGGTGTTTACAAAAAAACAGAATACTTCGCCTGGGCCGTGCACCCCCACTACCAGTGTCTTTTCAATATCGGCTGTGCGGCTAGGGCCAGTATTTAGGTTGATCATAGAGGGAAGATTGTTGCCATATTTGTTTTTCAGGCTGTCAATTCCGTCTTGTATATCTGCTACCACCTGGTTGCCCAATACAATAATGATATGTACAGGGTAAAAAACAGTAGAAGTTCGGCCCATGTGCTGTTTGCTGCTAATGATTACCGATCCTGTGCGGGCTACTGCAAATTCACAACCCGTAATACAGGCATCCGCACTCCCATCTTCAATATGGGTTGATTGAATAAAATTAAGCTTATGGCTACGGAAATTATTATTTAATGCTTCTTCGGAGCAAAATACCTTCTGCCAACCACGGTCATCATAGAGCAGATGAAGGTTCTCAAAAAGTTCTTCATTGTTGCCGCAAAAGATAAATTTACCTCCTAGTTTAGTAAAATTCTCTGCAAACTGTTCTTCAATACTTAATTCGCTTTTAGCAAAAGCCTCCAAAGCATCTTCTTTTTCTACATCAGGGAAGGGCATGGGCAGTTTATCCTGGCTCAGGGCTTTCCTTACTTTGCTAAGGATATTTTCCTTAGCCTTCGATGTTTTAAGTGTTTGCATAACTCCTCAAAAATAGCAAAGCGATGGCTTTAGTCCATCGCTTTGCAGTTAAAAATTTATTGCTATTAAGCGGGGTAAATTTCAGGTTCTACGCCGGCTATAGGTGTACTGTCCTCGCTTGGATATGCATCTTCATACGGGCGTTTTCCTATCAGGCGCTCCATATCATCTTTATAAAGTACTTCTTTTTTAAGCAGTTCTTCAGCTATAGTTTTTACAGCATCCATTTTGTCTGTCAATAGCTCTTTAGTACGTTTATAAACTGCCTCTACCAGTTTGCGCACTTCATCATCTATGATCTTACCCGTTTCTTCAGAATAGGGCTTGGTCATAGCTGTATCGTTTTGCGGATCGTAGAAAGATATGTTGCCTATTTTATCGTTCATACCGTACATCGATACCATAGCGTATGCCATGCGGGTAACGTGCTGAAGATCGCTTAATGCGCCGGTAGATATTTTACCAAATACAAGCTCTTCCACTGCACGGCCACCAAGAGACATAGACATATCGTCCATTAAGTGATCGGTATTGCGTATGTACATTTCCTTTGGAAGGTATTGAGCATAGCCTAGTGCAGCAACGCCGCGCGGTACTATGGTTACCTTAACCAGCGGGTGTGCATGCTCCAGGAACCAGCCCGATACAGCGTGGCCAGCTTCGTGATATGCGATAACCTTTTTTTCTTCAGGAAGTATGATCTTATTTTTTTTCTCAAGGCCACCTATAACACGGTCAATAGCATCGTTGAAATCGCTCATGTCTACTTCGGTCTTGCCTTTACGTGCAGCAATCAATGCAGCTTCGTTACATATATTAGCTATGTCGGCTCCGGCAAAGCCAGGTGTTTGCACCGCAAGCTTTTTAATATCCAGGTCCGAAGATTTTTTGATAGTCTTTAAGTGTACTTCAAATATCTTTTGGCGGCCTTTAACATCCGGTATATCAATAGATATCTGCCTGTCGAAACGGCCCGGGCGTAAAAGTGCAGTATCCAGTACATCGGGTCGGTTAGTTGCAGCAAGAACTATAATGCCTGTGTCTCCGCTAAAACCATCCATTTCCACCAGTAGCTGGTTCAAGGTGTTTTCACGCTCATCGTTACTCATCATTACGTTTTTGCCACGAGCACGGCCAATTGCGTCAATTTCGTCTATGAAAACAATACATGGAGCTTTTTCGCGCGCTTGTTTAAACAGGTCGCGTACACGGCTGGCACCCACACCTACGAAAAGTTCTACGAAATCAGAGCCTGACATAGAAAAGAAAGGTACCTGTGCTTCGCCGGCCATTGCTTTGGCTAAAAGAGTTTTACCGGTGCCGGGAGGGCCTACCAGAAGGGCGCCTTTAGGTATTTTGCCACCTAAGGCGGTGTATTTTTTGGGATTTTTAAGGAAATCAACAATTTCCATTACCTCCACCTTCGCCTCGTCTAGTCCTGCAACATCGTTAAATGTAATATTCACACGTGTGCCCTTCTCAAATAGCTGGGCTTTAGATTTACCAATGTTAAAAATGCCACCGGCGCCACCGCCGCCGCCAGCGCCCCCGCCCATTTTACGCATGATAAGAAACCATACGGCTACCATTAGTATAACCGGGAATAGGAAAGATTCGAGTATGGAGTTTAGCAGGCTGCCGCGCGGCTCATAGATAACGCGCACCTTTTGCCCATCGGGTGTGTTTACCTGTGCATCTTTCAGGTTTTGCTCAAACTGGTCAACTGTACCTATACGGAATGTTATAACAGGGTTACTGCTATTATTACTAGTGAAAGGCTTTTTATTAACCGGGTTTAGTTGCGGGTCTTGTTTAGCATAAACTTCAACCTCACTATTATTTACTACTACCAGTTTTTCAACAATTCCTTTATCAAGGTATTGTGTTTTAAAATCCTGAAAGCTCATTTCCTTGGCGCTATTACTCATGTTGCCGGTAAAAAACTGCAAGCCTATCAGTATTGCGAAAAACAAGCCATATATCCAATATATATTGAAACGGGGCCCTTTTCTAGGACCCTTTCGATCGTTTCCCGGCATTCCCGGCCTTTGTTTGTTATCTTCCATTTGTTCTTTTAAAAACTTTTTACGTTAATCGTTGTGTTCCTCTCGCTGCGCATCTGCCCATAGGTTTTCTATATCATAAAACTTGCGGTATTCATGATCGAATATATGAACAACTACATTTACGTAGTCAACCAGCGTCCATTGCGTACCACGCTCCACATGGTATGGTAGCTCATCGCACTCTTTTTTTACCATGTCTTCTATCGAATCAGCTATAGCTTTTATTTGTACGTTCGATTTTGCTTCGCACAAGATAAAGAAGTCTGCAACCGCTTCATCTATTTTTCTAAGATCAAGTGATACAATTGATTCTCCTTTTTTTTCGTGGATAGCTTTAAGGATTGTTTTAAAAAGCTTGCTGTTGCGCGTCAGGCGGGTAGCAGATTTTTTTCTTCCCTGTAATGCAGTTATAATTTTATCCAAATTGCTTACTTCTGTTGTTTTGTTTTTTGGCAATATCTTTACAGCTATTCAAAATTAAAGAAAGTTTGTCAGTAAAGTTGCAAGCGTTATTAGATGCGCCAATAATAGAACTTGATACGATTGATAGCACCAATAACTATGCCATGCGGGTTATAGATGCCGATACGGCACAAGATGGTCTGACATTAATCGCAAGGCATCAGACAGGAGGTAAAGGTCAGCGCGGAAGAACCTGGCGAGACACCGGAACTGAAAGTCTTTTGATGAGTATTGTGGTATGCCCCGAATATACTTTAGAGCAACAATTTGCTTTTAGTGCGCTTATTGCAGCTACCATTGCAGAAACGGTACAAGGATTATGTGAAAATGCTAACATATCTGTAAAATGGCCTAATGATATAATTGTCAATGACAAAAAGGCAGGTGGAGTGCTTATAGAGAATGTATTGCGTGGCAGCAAATGGGTTTACGCTGTTATTGGATTAGGTTTAAATGTACGCCAAACTGAATTTCCGGGGGATTTGCCGAACGCAACGTCTTTATATCATTCAACAGGCAAGATACTGGACGCTGAACAACTGGGTTATCTAATAAGGCGGAAATTATTACTGGCAGTTGGTGGCAATATGCAAACAAATGAAGTGGTGGCAAGGTATAATGAAATTTTATATAAAAAAGGGCAAAAACAGTTATTCATAGATGCAAATGGTATCGAGCGACATGTAAGAATATGTGAAGCATTGCCTAATGGACAACTTTTGGTGCAAAACGATAGTGGATTGCTTGAATATTATACCCACGGCACAGTAAACTGGAAATGGCAATGACAAGCGAAAGAATGCTACATAACCGCTGGTTGCATATAACTTTACTGATAATTGTCACAGTGCTGGCATATAGCAAGTTGTTTCATGGTGGATTCATGACATGGGATGACCCTGAATATGTAATTAATAATGCCGATATCCGATCCTTTGATAATTGGAAGCTTTGGTTTAGCAATTTTTATGTAGGCAATTACCAGCCGCTCACAATGTTGTCTTATGCTATTGATTTTGCTATAAACGGCACCGATCCTGTTACCTATCATATAACAAATATCTTTTTCCATGCAGCAAATTCAGTTTTAGTTTGGTGGCTTATTGATAAGGTGACTTCTAATAAATTAATTGCTCTGTTTGTTGCTTTGTTGTTTGCCTTGCATCCTACTCAAACTGAAAGTGTTTCGTGGATAGCTGAACGGAAGAATGTGCTGTATGGCTTTTTCTTCTTACTGGCGTTGATACAGTATGTTAACTATACATCGGGGAAAACGGCCGCATTCATTTGGGTAGTTGTGTTTGCCGTGCTGTCAATGCTTTGTAAAGCTGCCGCTATAAGCTTACCATTTGCTTTGTTTGCAATAGACGTATGGATGAAGCGGCCTCTCAACCAAATGCAAACCTGGCTGGAAAAAACACCGCTTGTGGTGGTTGCTATCATAGTGGCATATATTGGTATTAAAGCACAGGCAGCAGGTACTTTCTTAAATATGCACCCTGAATACTCGGTATGGCACACTGTTGTGTTTGCCGGATATGCGTACGTAATGTACATAGTTCAGTTGCTGTTGCCCGTTAAGCTATCGGTGCTATACCCATATCCATCTCAAATAGAAATACTGCATATTTTGTGTTTAGGTGTTGCTGTGGCAATTTTTTTATCAGCAATTTGGGCATATAGAAAACAGCGGTATATATGGTGCGGAGGGGTTGTTTTTTATACTGCTAACATTGCCATTGTGCTTCAGTTTGTACAGTTTGGTGAGGTGTTAATGGCCGATAGGTATTTGTACATTGGTTGTTTAGGTATATGGATGCCTGTTGTTCACTATTTGTATTCATGGGCAGGTAAGTTCTCGAAAGAATGGCTGGCTACTGCTGGATTGTCGCTCATGTCGGTAACTGCATTTGCTATTACGTATCAGCGAAACGATATCTGGTTGTCTGAGCACCACTTCTGGCAATCAGTTGTAGAAACATTCCCTAATTCATCGGTAGCGCAAAGCAGCATGGGGGGCGTTTACCTGAAAGAAGGTAATTACCGCGAAGCCTTACAATATATAAACGAAGCTGTTGAAATTGATGCAAACAATTACAAAGCATGGTACAATAAAGGAGTAATACTACTAAGGCAAAATGATGCTATAGGTGCTTTAGATGCTTTGAATAAGAGCATTGCAATAAAAGAAAATCCTAAAGCATTATTTACCCGGGCTCTTTTGTTTCAGCAAACCAACAGGCCAATGCAAGCGTTGACTGATATTGAAAAAGTACTTCAGCAGGACCCCGCAAATGCCAGAGCGTATTTTATAAAAGCCGACTGCCTGGAGCAAGCAGGAAATACCTCAAACGCTATAGACAATTATACCAAAGCAATTTCCTATCAGGAAGATGAACCCCTGTTTTATATACGGCGTGGCATAGCTTATGCTAAATCATCTCAAACAGTTGCGGCATTAACAGACCTCAGCAAAGCGATAGAGCTGAACGATAAAAGCGCCATTGCCTGGTATTGGCGAGGTATGGTAAAGTACCGTACCGATCAATCGCCATGTGCCGACCTGCAAAAAGCAGCACAGTTAGGCAGCAAAGATGCTATAGGTGCTTTGCAGGAACTTTGCCAACATTAGATCGCTTATGTATAAATAATATACGTTGCTAAGTTTTGCTAAGTTTCGAGTAAAAAAATAAAAAATTTATGCGGCAATGTTTGGGTGAAACCTTTTCCAATAGTGGGTTTCAAGGCTGAATTGTAGCAGGTGCTTTTTTTTGAAAATTAGCAATTGTTAGCAGCAGTTATACTTAGTTATGTTATGTCAAAGAGCATTGTTCATTAGGCAATGAAAAGTCAAAATTACAATAATTAATCTATAAATTGTTTTAAAATTTTAGACTGTTTAGCGGTACATTTTTGCCCAGTTAGCGATGAGCTTTTGTCCATAGGCAGTACCTACCGATTCGGGGTGGAACTGAAGGCCCGTACATGGATATATACTGTGTTGAATGGCCATAATGGTTTCATCGTCGGTACTAAAGGCTGTAGGCACAAACCCCGTGCCTTCAAGATTTTGAAGCACTAGTGAATGATAACGCATGGCGCTGAAGGTGGCGGGGATATCATTGAATATTGCAGAGCGGTTGTGGGCAATAATGCTCTCTTTGCCATGCATAGGATAAGGGGCATGTGCCAGCTCTGCGCCAAAGTGCATGCCTAGTGCCTGGTGGCCCAGGCATATACCCAGTATAGGTATTTTATCGTAGTAGTAAGCAATGGCATCCATACTAATGCCTGCCTGGAGCGGAGTTTCCGGGCCGGGCGATAGGATAAGCTTTGTAGGGTTAAGGTCAATCAATTCCTGCAGGCTTAACTCATCATTACGGTATACTGTACATTCATTGCCTGTTTGCAGCAGGTAATGATGTAAGATATAAGTAAAGGAGTCGTAATTATCGATGAGTACCCACATTTTCAGGCTGGTTTACATTGTCAAAGAGATGCTGCAGATTACTGAATATATCTTTCACCATAGGCCATATGGTTCCTATCTTTTCAAACACCCAGGGGGCTAGCGGCTCAATATAGTGATAGGTGACCGAAGCAGATTTAGTACTTTCTTCAATAAGTTGCATCTCATTGCCTATCCAAAGGAAGGAGCTCCAGATTATGGCTCCCATAAAGGCATAGAATAAGCCGCCAATACCACTGTTTATCCATCCCATCATCAGGGCTTTGGCAGATGTTTCTATTGCTTTGGCAACAATACGCACTACAAGCACTACGGCGATGAAGAGCAGGGCATAGCTTATAACTTGTCCCCATCCCGATGTTATCCATCCCTTCTCTAAAAGAAAAGCGGCTAACTTGCCCGATAACTTTAGCGAGCAGATAATGCCCAGCAATATCGCTATAACAGAAAAAACGGCTACAATCAATCCCTTCATGTAGCCGCGTATGAAAAAAACAATAATGATGGTAACGCCTATTATATCAAGCGCCATAGTGCTATGCGCCTTGCGCCAATAGTTGTTTTACAGTTTCAGATATAGCTTTACCATCGGCCTTGCCTGCAAGCTGCTTGCTGGCTACACCCATTACCTTTCCCATATCGGCAGGCGATGTTGCACCTACTTGCGCAATAATGGCTTTAAGCTCTGTTTGCAGTTCATCTGCCGACATTTGCCTGGGCAGGAAACGCTCTATTATATCCAGCTCCTCCCTTTCTTTCTGAGCCAGATCTTCACGGTTTTGCGTTGTGAAAATATCCAGCGAATCGCGGCGCTGCTTTGCCATTTTTTGCAGCATTTTTATTTCGGTCTCTTCAGTTATCGTATCGCTACCGCTGCCCGATGTTTTTTCTATAAGTATAGCGGCCTTGATAGCACGCAGGGTACGTAAAGCAGCCTCGTCTTTAGCACGCATGGCTTGCTTCATTTCTTCCATTACCTTTTGTTCAAGTGACATAGTATATGTTTTAAACGTTATTTTCTTTTTCCAATGCCTCGCTGGCTTTCGCTAAAAAGTCTTTTGCAAACTGCTTTAGTTCAGCAGCCAGCTGTGTGTTTTTGGTTGCCCGCTGGTAGGTATCTGCCATGCCGAAGAGTGTTTGATAGAAAAAATCATTCATTTCATCTACCATCAT
>JAEZIL010000318.1 GCA_023436685.1 Bacteroidota bacterium
CCTTCCATATTTTTGCTCATGCTTCCGATTGTGTGTAGGACAGATTGCCATTATTGTCTAACGGGCCCGGCCAATAATCATTACCTGTTTGCCTGTATGTTTGGGCCGACGTATGTAGTGCGCCTAACCCATCATAGCCTCCCATCCATAACGATGTGGCCTGGCTTAAATACCTGCCCGAACCTTTAGGGTACTCGCAGGCGGGGGTGGAGGTAGCAGGATCCCACCACATGTCTCCATGTACCAATACTGCCGATCTAATATTGTTTATGTCCAGATATTCTATTGTGTTAAAGGCGGTTTGTGCTTTAACATTGGCAGTGCACATAAATGCATATACCGTAGTAGCGAGCAAAATTCTTTTTTTCATAAGTAGTTTGGCTTAATATTTAAGCCAAACATAATTAGTCGCTTTGTCATCTTCCCCCAATCGTCAAAAGATGACGTTTATATGAAATCCGCTATACAATCTGGTGACATATTATTAATTAAGAGTTTAAACTGTCACAACAAGTCATGAAAAAGGCGCCGTTTGGCGCCTTATATCTTTCAATTATTTTGATTGTTACTTATGCTATTTTCTCTACCTGCATATAGTTCAATTCTACAGGTGTAGCACGGCCAAATATCTTTACAACCACTTTCAGTTTCTTCTTTTCTTCATTTACTTCTTCTACTGTACCATTAAAGTCATTGAAAGGCCCGTCTATTATTTTTACAGTTTCACCAACAATATATGGCTCTGCATAACTAATTCCTTGTTCGCTCACCTCATCCATTTTACCAAACATCTTATTCACTTCACTTTTACGAAGTGCCGTTGGCTGGTCTTTACCCAAAAAGTGTATAACGCCTGTTATATTCTTTATGGTTTGTATCATATCGTCTACCAGTTTGCCATCTGCTGCTTCCAGCATCAGGTAACCGGGAAACAGAATTTTTTCGCGAAGTACCTTTTTACCGCCTACAACCTTAAAAACCTTCTCAACAGGGCATAACACCTGGAATATGGCTTTACTCCAGCCGTTTATCTTAACCTCTTTATCCAGGTATTCTTTCACCTTCTTTTCCTTACCACTTATTACACGCAACACGTACCATTTAGTATCCTGTCCGGTAGTATTAGTGTCCTGGTTAGTTGTTGTTTCCGTCATCATGCTATGTTTACTTTCCTAAAATGTTGTACAGGAATGTCAGTACTTTTTCAGATGCGAAATCCATACCGAATATTACCAGTGTAATAATAACAAGTGAAACAAGTACGATGATAGTAGTTTGTTGCAGCTCATCCCAAGACGGCCAGGTTACTTTGTGTACCAGCTCATCATACGCTTCCTGTATATAGCCACCAAATTTGCTCATAAAATAAAATTAAACAATTGGCCCTGGTGATGCAAGACCAATTACTTTTTCTTCTACTAGCTAGCTGTTCATCACAATAGCTAGCCAGGTTGCACGGGCACGCGGATTCGAACCACGATCAAAGGTTTTGGAGACCTCTATTCTACCGTTGAACTATGCCCGTATATATTTTTAGAACTTCGCCCAAACTAAAAAGCCAAAAGCTAAACCTTTTGACTTTCCCGTGTGGGATGGCAAAGGTAATGAAATCTTTTTTTAAACTAAAATTTTATATGGCTCACTTACTGCCAATTTTTACTTCAGATAATAACCCCGGAAACTGTTTATCATCCTGTCGATATCTACCTCTGTATTGTAGTAATGAGGGCTGATACGTATATATCCATTGCGCCATATTACTACTATACCTTCGTTTAACAAATACTGCTGCAAGGCTTCTTCAGCTTGTACCAAAACTATAGCGCTGCGATTGGCCATATCTGTGTTTCCTAATAATGGCATACCTGCTATAGCAATATTCTCTACCAGCTGGGTGGCCAGTTTCATATTGTGCATCTCAATGCTATCTATACCTATTTCCAGCTTTTGGTTTATGGCCGCTTCTAATATCAGTAACCCATGTAAATTAAGATGCCCCGGTTCATAGCTTTTTACAGAAGGCATATGCTTCCATTCTTCGTCAGCCATTACATAACCTGTATTACCACCTATAACGGGTTCGTAACGTGCTAAAAAAGCATCGCTCATATACATTACACCGCTCCCAAACCCGGCATTCATCCACTTATAATTACTTGCTATCAGCACATCTATTTTCAACTCATCAATGAAGATGGGAACAGCACCTAGGCTTTGCGTGGCATCTACAATAAGAACAATATTATTATCTGCACAAAAATTGCCGATATTATTAAGATCTAACCTAAACCCCGACATCCATTGCACATGGCTTATAGCCAGTATTTGAATCTTTTCAGACAATAATTTAGACTTTAAAGCATCTATGTCTATATCAAAACCATCTCCTGCCTCTATCCAGCTAATATTAAAGCGATTGATACGAAAGGGTTCAAGCACCGAGGGATAATCGTTACGGTACAACATCACCTTTTCGGTGCCTTTTAGCGATTGTACAATTGCATTTAACGCGTAAGAAAAGTTAGGCACAAACGCTATATTTTCTACCGGGGCTTTAAGAAAATCGGCCACTGTTTGCCTGATACGTTGCAATCCATTATTGCGTAAGTCTTCGGCAGCTTTGCTACTGCAAGTCAGCATTTCGTTATATAAAACATTCGTACTCTCCAACGCCTGAGGGTTTAGTAAACCGCACGAGGCGGTATTGAGATATGCTAAGGCTGTATCTTTCATGATACAATAAAATTAAGGGAGTATTCAATACAAAACAGCCACCGGAAAAACCGATGGCTGTTAAGCTTATTTATCAGCAGAAAGCTCTGCAGATGATTATTTGATGATCTCAGTAACCTGACCGGCACCTACTGTACGGCCACCTTCGCGGATAGCGAATTTCAGACCTTTTTCCATCGCTATTGGAGCGATCAGTTTAACATGCAGGTTAACGTTATCGCCAGGCATTACCATTTCAACACCAGCAGGCAGTTCGCACTCACCTGTTACGTCAGTTGTACGGAAATAGAACTGAGGACGGTATTTGTTGAAGAATGGAGTGTGACGGCCACCTTCAGCTTTTGAAAGTACGTAGATCTCAGCTTTGAACTCTGTATGTGGAGTTACAGAACCTGGCTTACAGATAACCATTCCGCGACGGATATCGGTTTTCTCAATACCACGAAGCAATAGTCCTACGTTATCACCAGCTTCACCTCTATCTAATATCTTACG
>JAEZIL010000008.1 GCA_023436685.1 Bacteroidota bacterium
ATTCCATAGTGTATTAAATTAAGGTATTCTATATGTGTTGTTAAGTTTTGCTAAGTTTTCTGTCATAAAAAAATTTTTTTCGTGCCACAGTTTGGACGCAAACTCAATACTGCACTGTGTATTAAAAGAAAACTTTCTTTTTGATGATGGACGGTTAATTAACAACATATATATTATGTCATATACATCTTGAGGATATTAAGATTATGTCAAATATACATAATTATTGCTAGTCAGGCAAGTGTGTTTTTTGCTGCAATTCTGATGACATCCAATATTCAACAATAATGTTGTGCCCGGCTTTGTTGCGATACGCTTTTATATATTCCCGCGGCTGTTCCCGTATGGCAACATAGGTCTCATATTCCACTACGCTGCCCGGGGCATATATGTATACCGTATCCTTGCCACGTTCCATACGATACGGAAAGGGCTCAGGGTATTCATTGTCCCCAGGCTCTTTATCAATAGCAGATTTGCGTTCAAATCCGTTAGCAAAGGTTTGTATGTCTTTTGAGAAAGGGCCGAAACGTTTTGTAATGTATGTTTTATTTTGAAGGCCGTAGCCACTATAGTCGAGGTAATAATTGCCTATAAGCTTTGTGTCCTTACCCCGCTCGTAAGGAAAAAGAATAAACACAAGGCCAATACCTAGTATTATAGCCGTTCCGATGAATGCAAGCAAAACCCTTAGGTAAAAAGTGCAAAGGAAAAAGAACCGGATAACAATATATTTTCTCCGATGTGCTAATATTAGCTTGTCTGTTTTTGTTAAACGCGACGTTTCATTGTAGTTATATACTATGGCAAAAGCCAGCACATCGCAAATGGTAAACGATATCAAAACGTACCATGCCTCAGCCATCCAGGTATGGAAATGCCAGCCCAGCAAAAGCTTGAATAAGAAATAGTAAATAAGTGTACTGGTAGCCAGGAACAGCCCTGCAGGTTTCAGTATTTTATACAGTGTAGTAGGGTAGCCATCTTGGGTAAAGGCATGTAACTGTTTGCTGCGCCGTAGCAGCATAACGCCAATAATAAAAATATGGTGCAATATCCATATCAGAAAGAAATTCATTCCCTATCAATTTCCCGGCTTCGAAAATAATCTTCCTCAAGTATGGCGTAGCTGAACGCATCGCACCATTGGCCGCGTATGGGTAGTACTTTCCGCTTTCTGCCCTCCAGTTGCATACCAGCTTTTTCCATCACTTTGATAGAAGCAATATTATCAACGGCACAACCTGCCTCAATACGATGCAGGTTTATGGCTTCGAAACCAAACCGTATTATCTCTTTCAGTACTTCGGTTGCATAGCCTTTGCACCAATGATTTTTATGTATTTTATACCATACTTCGCCACGGTGCCACGTGTTTTGGCTATTACTTATTGATGCGATACCAACAAATGTATTGTCGGCTCTCAGAGAAATAATGAATGTATAGGATGGGCCGTATTGATTTTGTACCCATTCATTGATTATGCTGCGTGTTTCTTCAATATTTTCAGGTATACCTAAAGTGTTGAACTTATCGGTTTCAGGAAGTGAATGTAAATCATGTACTTTATTCAGGTCTTCCTGGGTAAGAGGGCGCATTATAAGTCGTTCGGTGTACAAGTTCATAGCTATACTTTTGTGCTATAATTAGTTATTGTAGCAGGCTTTGTTTTATTGCACTTAACCTGGTTTTGTGCTTATAAAGATAGCATACATATAGCTGTGTAAGTTTTAGTTGCAATTTTTGCCGGCTACTAATACTTTTACACTATATGAACCGCCTGCTAAGCCGAATGTTGAAGCGCTATTTTACCTTTAAAAGGGCGCGGCTGAGAAAGAGATTTGACCGTGTGCTGCCCGCCAACGAATTGTTTACCGACCGTTGGGAAAAGGCAAAATACCTGGGCTTTGGCAAGGACACCAGCGTTTATGATTCGGCAACATTTTTTGGCAATGTGAAAGTGGGAGAGCGTACCTGGATAGGGCCCTATACTATACTGGATGGCACCGGTGGGCTAACAATAGGCAATAACTGTGGTATAGGCCCCGGGGTATACATCTACACGCACGATACCGTATCGTGGACCTTGAGCGGAGGTAAACATCCATACAGGTACAAACCGGTTAAAATAGGCGACAACTGCTTTATTGGTTCGCAAAGTATCATTTATTCGGGTGTAACCATAGGCACCAGTGCAATGATAATGGTGAACAGCGTAGTGACCAAGAACGTTGCCGACCGTGCCATAGTGAGTGGTAATCCTGCCAAAGTAATAGGTGAGGTGATACTGAGAGATGATGCGGAACCATTTTTAAAATTCTACAGAAATGAGCAGTGAGTTGCAGATATGTACCCGCTGTATATACGACAGCAAAGTATCGGGTATCAGCTTCGATGAGGAAGGCGTGTGCAACTACTGTCATACTATGGATAGCCTGCAGGAAGAATACAAAACAGGTACACAAGAGGGTATTGATACCTTCAAAAAAATACTGGAAGACATAAAAGAAGCTGGGAAAGGCAAGCAATACGATTGTGTGGTGGGTGTGAGCGGAGGGGTAGACTCATCGTACATGTTGCACATGGCGGTAACAGAGTGGGGGCTAAGGCCACTGGCAGTGCACTATGACAATACATGGAACACAGCCATTGCTACTGAGAACATACGCAAAGTGCTAGGCAAGCTAAAAGTGGATTTATACACCCATGTGGTAGACAATAAAGAAGCCGACGATATATTCCGCTCCTTCTTTAAAGCAGGCGTACCCGAGCTGGATGGACCTACCGATATAGCGCTGGCTGAGACCCTATACCGCGCATGCGACAAGTACGGCATTAAATACCAGTTGGAGGGTCATTCGTATAAGGCAGAAGGCATATCACCACTAGGCGTGGTGTATGTAGATGGCAAATATATCAGCAGTATACATAAGCGCTTCGGGAAAATGAAGATGAAAACCTTCCCCAATATGCCGCTCACGTCTTTCCTCAAATGGACAGTGTTCAAACGCATCAAGAAGATTAGGCCACTTTGGTACATACCTTATTCAAAACAAATGGCACGCGAGCTGCTGGAACGTGAGTATGGCTGGCAGTATTATGGCGGTCACCACCTGGAAAACAGGATGAGCGCTTTCAACCATAGCATATATTATCCGCAGCGTTTCGATATTGACCAGCGGAATAACAGCCTTTCGGCAGCCGTACGCTCGGGCGATATGAAGCGTGAAGATGCATTAGCATTATATGCGCAACCTCCCGTGATAGAACCGGAATTGCTGAACTATTTTAAAAAGCGTATGCAACTGAGCGACGAAGAATATGAAACACTGATGCGCGCACCACGTAAGTA
>JAEZIL010000009.1 GCA_023436685.1 Bacteroidota bacterium
TCCTCCTCCTCGAACCTATACACATGATTATGAGCCCTATACATGGTGCAATCATTAACTGGTATGCACACAAATTTGGCTATGAGAACTTCAAGATGAACAATACATCTGAAAATCTCTTTCATGTAGATATACTTATGCTGGGTGAGGCTTACCATAATAACCACCACAAGCATGCTTCAAAGGTGAACTTTGGTTACCGCTGGCATGAGATAGACCCTGTGTATCCCGTTATCCTTCTTTTCAATAAATTGGGTATTATACACATCAACAAGCCCGTGCCCGAAATGGAAGAAATACAAAGCAAAACAGCCTTACGCACCCCGGCAAAAGAAGAAGACGCCTTAGTGTAGGTCTTATAACTATTTGTTTTGTGTATGGCTCAAGGGAAAAAGATATTTACCATAGGCCACTCCAACCGTAATATTGAAGATCTGGCCAATATTTTACGGGTATATGATATTGCTTTATTAGCAGATGTACGCAGTTTCCCGGGCTCACAAAAATGGCCACAATTCAATAAGCAATTTTTAAGCTCCTACTTACAGCAGGTAAGCATTTCATACATACACATGCCCTTGCTTGGAGGCAAAATACCAGTGAGTGGTGGCTATACAGCCTATATGCAAACGCAAACTTTTCATAAAGCAATTGCTGAGCTGGAACAAAGATCATTGGAATGCAATACAGCTTATATGTGTGCCGAAGCTAACTGGCGAGATTGTCATCGTTCTCATATCAGCAATTTCCTGGAACAAAAAGGCTGGCAAGTGATACATATAAAATCGGCTGAAATTTCAGAACAGCACTTCATTACGCCAAAGCAAGGCAAACTGTTTTAGTCGAAAGACTGATTTCCTGCTGCGGCTATACGTACTATGCGGTCATAATCGGTAGGAGAAAGATCATTGAAGAAGTAGTGAACAGGGTTAATTTTTTCTCCGTTTCGTATTACTTCATAATGGCAGTGTGGCCCTGTGCTTTTACCCGTATTACCCACCCACCCAATCACCTCTCCCCGGCTTACTTTCTGCCCACGAGTGGCTTTTATACGTACCATATGGCCATATAATGTTTGGTAGCCGTAGCCATGGTTTATAATTACGTGATTGCCGTATCCACCATGATCGTAGCCGGTTTCTATAACAGCACCATCGGCGGTGGCATATATTGGAGTACCCGTTGCCGCAGCAAAATCCAAGCCTGTGTGCATTTTAGGTGTTTTATATATAGGATCTATCCTGTAACCAAACCCAGATGCAAGCTTTTCGAGACTTTTATTGGCTATAGGCTGTATGGCGGGTATACTTTGCAACATCTTCTCTTTTGCTGCGATCATTTGCTCCAGAGTATCGTAAGAAGCTTTTTGAACCTGAATGCGCTTACGCAATAGGCCAACTTTTGCCTCCAGGGCACCTATTAAATCTTCAGTAGGGATATAATCAAGCAATTGAGGGTCTTGTTCGCTGTATCTTTTACCTCTACGTATGCTATCGGGCAGCGGAGCCGATTCAAATATAGCCCTGTACACATTATCATCCCTTCTTTCCAGTTCTATTAATGCTCGGTCGGTCTGTATTATCCGGGTTTGAAGTTGTGTATATGCATCGCGTAACATAGCCATTTCGCTACGCATTTGCTTTTCCTTTGGGGAGTCTATAAACCGGAAAGCTATAGCTACTATAATTACCGAGGTTACAATGGTGGCGCACGCAAGACCTACCCATCTCAGCAATTGCTGCCTCCACGATAGCTCCAGTTTTTCAAACTTATGCGTTTCCGTATTGTAGAAATACTTTCTTACCCTCTTCAAACCATCTATAAATAATTGCGCAAAACTAATGCATTGCAAGTTACCGATGCGGAGGTTAAGCATCAATACATAACGAGCCTTTAGAAAAAGGCTCGTTGCTGCTTTCGCAGGGGTAAGAGAGAATTTTTAATATTACAAGGCAAAGCTAACTGTAGTATATCCCCGAAGACATACCCCAAATCTGGTAATTATTATAAGGGGAGACACGTAGATATAAGTATTTTTTCAAATACATATCCCTTCAGGTTTTAACACATTGGTATGACTGTGAAAACGCTACCAATTTGCTATATTTGCCCACTTCCCAACAATATTTGAACGAAGCTACACATGCGCAGCATTTTCATTAAGGAGATCAACTCCTTTTTCAGTTCTATAGTAGGTTATGTTGCAGTGCTTGTATTCCTTATAGCCTGCGGCCTGTTTCTATGGGTTATACCTGGCTCAAGCATTCTTGAGTATGGTTACGCCTCACTCGATAGGTACTTTGAAATGGCTCCATGGTTATTAATGCTACTGATACCTGCCGTTACCATGCGCTCTTTTGCCGATGAATTTCGCGGGGGCACTATTGAATGGTTATCTACCAAACCTCTCACCGACCTGGATATTATTGTAGGCAAATACCTGGCTTCGCTGGCATTGGTAGTATTTGCCATAATACCTACCCTTATATATGTATACACGGTAAATAATCTTTCCTTACTTGAAAACAATATTGATTTTGGTTCAGTAATTGGCTCCTACATCGGCCTTTTATTTTTGGCAGCAGGCTTTACCGCTATTGGCATATTTTGTTCGTCTCTTACCAACAATCAGATTGTAGGCTTCCTTGTTGCCTTATTTGCTTGTTACATATTGTATAGTGGTTTCGAAGCACTGAGCAAAATACCTTCATTTACAGGTGGCTTTGATTATTATTTAAGCATGGTTGGCATGTCTTTCCACTATAATTCTATCAGCCGGGGTTTTATTGATTCCCGAGACGTTATATACTTTTTATCGGTTATTGTTTTATTTGTTTCACTTACCCGTTTGTCGCTTAACCGCCGTACCTGGGATACAGCAACACAAGATTGATATTATACCGGAACATGGCCACTAATACCTCTAGCAAAAGAAAGTCGCAACAGCAGCAGGCAGTAATACGTATCCTTGTTCTGGCTGCTATACTTATATGTATCAACATGCTGGCAGCCCGTTTTCACTTTGGGCTTGATCTTACTAAAGAAAAACGGTTCACCTTATCTGCACCTACTGTTACGTTGCTACGCAATATGGACGACGTTGCTGTGATAGATGTTTACCTGAAAGGTAAATTTCCCGCAGGTTTCCAGCGCCTTGCAGAGTCTACACGCGAGCGTTTACAATCTTTCCGCGAATATGCCGGTGCAAACATCATTGTACGATTTACCGACCCTTTTGAAGGGAAAAGCGAGGAAGAGAAAGGGCCTATATACGAACAACTTTCAAAAAAAGGTATCACCCCTGTAAATATGCAGGTAAAAGGCGACGATGATGGTTACCAGGAAAAGATCATTTTCCCGTATGCGCTCGTACGATATAAAGGACGCGAAATGCCGGTGCGTTTACTAGAAAACTCGTTGGCTCTTGCTCCTCTGGAAGCATTAAACTACTCAGAATCGTTATTGGAATATAAGTTTGCTAACGCCCTTAACAAACTGCAGAGGCCACAAAAGCCTGAAGTAGCATATATCATGGGGCATGGCGAATCGCTGGGCATGCATACTTTCGATTTGCTAACTGCATTAAGGGGTCCCTATATAGTGGATACACTGGACCTGGTAAATAGTTTATATATTCCAAACTATTATAAGGCTATCATCATTAATAAACCTACCCAGCCTTTTGACGATAAGGATAAGTTCAAAATTGATCAGTACATAATGAATGGCGGCCACGTGCTTTGGGCAGTTGAAACCCTTAATGCAACAATGGATAGCCTGCAAAAAGGCAGCCAGCAATTTATCAGCACGGCCTATGAATTAAACCTTGATGACCAACTTTTTAAATACGGTGTACGTATAAATAGTGATTTGATTGAGGACCTGCAGTGTTTGCAAATACCGGTAATAGATGGACAGGTAAATAATAACCCGCAAATGGCATTAAAATCCTGGCTTTATTATCCCTTATTCCTGCCCTCAATTAACCACCCTATAGTTAAAAATATGGACGCCATAGCATCTATGTTTGCTAACAGTATTGATACCGTGGGTAGCCCGGAAATAAAAAAAACTGTTTTACTTCAATCATCAAAATATAGCCGTGTAGCGCAGGCCCCGATACGTGTAAGCTTAAGCATGCTGCGGTACCCACCACGGCCTGAGCTATTTAACAATCCTAATAAAGCTGCAGCAGTATTGCTGGAAGGAAAATTCAAATCTGTTTTCCAAAACCGTCTGTCTCCTCAATTTATTTCAATAATGAGGGATTCAATAAAACGGGATATTAAGACCGAATCGGATAGTGCTACCAGTATGATAGTAATATCGGATGGAGATATGCTGAATAATGATTTCACACAGCGTATGGGGCCAATGGAAATGGGCTTTTGGCGTTTTACCAACGATAAGTTTGCCAACAAAAACTTTATACTCAATTGCCTTGAATATCTCACCGACAACAGCGGCCTTCTCGAAGCGCGAAATAAAGACGTGCGCTTAAGAGTAATGGACGGAGGAAGAGTAAAAGAGGAAAAGGGAATGTGGCAGGCAATAAACATAGGCGTACCCATTGCATTGGTACTGGTGTTTGCATCATGTTATCTCTTCTTCCGGAAACGTAAGTACGAGAAGCAATAATTATTTCACTCAAAATTATTTCAACGCTCATGCGTAAAACCATATTGTACATAGTGATTCTTGGTATACTGGGCTATGGTGTATACTATTTTATATTCAGCAATAAAGACGCATTTGCTACAGATGAGGCCGGGTTTACTATTCCCGACACAGCTTCTATTGGGAAATTATTTCTTGCCGACAAGTCGGGTAATACAGTATTACTTGAACGTACAGATAATGGTTGGCTATTAAACAAAACATACCCTGCTATTCAGCAACATGTAAACACATTACTTACTACTTTAGCCAAACAGGTACCAATGTACCCTGTTGCTGAAGAGCAGCACGACAATGTAATACGTAGCCTTGCTACAGAAGGCATTAAGGTTGAAGTATACAATAATAAAGGTGACAAGCTACGAACCTTCTATGTGGGCGGGCAAGTACAAGCACAGTATGGCACATACATGCTGATGGAAAATGCGGAGCGCCCATATGTGGTACAAATACCAGGTATGTTTGGCTATTTAACACCGCGCTATGGTACCGATTTTAAACTTTGGAGAAACCGGAATGTAGTTGATATCACAGCAGAAAATCTTAAGCTGGTTTCGGTTAATTACTTATCCGAGCCACTCAATTCGTTTACGCTTGTACAAGATAACAATGGCAATATCAGTGTTTCAATTGACAGTGGCTTGTCTCAAGGCAAGACCTTGAATACTAACAGGGCCAAATCTTATCTGCGTTTCTTTCAAAACGTAAATAGTGAGGTAATAATAAATGGCAATCCTGGATTAGATACACTTTTCAGCAGCTTGAATAAAAGATGTATTGTGGATATTGAGGATAAACAAGGTACAAAACAGCATATAGAAGTGTACTGGATGCCCGTAAACAGGCGGAGTAAAAACCAGCTAACCCCCGATCCAAATATACCAGAGGGGTATGATGCTGACCGTTTTTATGCTACACTTAATAACTTTAAAGACACAGTAATAATACAGCGTGCAACCTTCGATAAGATATTTAGGAAGGGATATGAATTTTATCAGGCAGAGACGCAGCCGGGCTTCGCAATAGATACGGTAGTTAATGCAACAAAAATGAGCCAATAGGCTACACTGCTACAGCATTGCTATTGTGCTGCAGGTAAGAATGTAGCTCTTCAAAAACAACCATACTTTTGTCTGATACGCTGCGGGCAAGCAGAAGTACATCATAATGCTGGCCCTTATAAAATTCCAGAGCCAAATGAGGATCTCCGCTATTTAGATAGTTATAGGCAAATAAGCGCTTTTTTTCAGGGTCGAAAGGGCATATTGCCACACTCTCTATCCTGCTAAAATCAGTAGGCTCCTGTAAAAGTATTTTACCTACAAGATGTTGATATTGCTTGCATACTAACCTTGCTTGCAATAGCGTAAGTGATTGCTGCTCTCTCATTTTATAGTGGTTTTCAGTGTGTGAAGCCAATTACAACCCCATCCTTTATATAGAATTATCCCTTAATAGTAAAAATAAACAAATTGATAATGTTAAAACGTTAGCAGGCAGGAAAGAGCAACGTTTTTATCCACATTTTGTTTGTACAAATAAAAAGGCGCAGGTTAGCAGTATAGACTCTCAAGGTACGGCCATGCACCCCACATCATATACTACGCCTGCGCTTATCGCAAGCAAAGCTTTTACTCCCTGATGTGATCATTTATTGGCCGTTCTTAGAGATCAGGATAATAAGCTATCGCTTAATATTTAGTAGGCGTTAAGCCTTACAATCTTGGTTTTATCAGAACTTACTTAGCAAAAAATATACCGAACTTAGATTCTTAGTATGATTTTTCGGCATTTTCTAAAAAATTGCATATCAATATTATATGCATTGTATCATAGTGTTTTTTTGCCAAGCGGACACGAAGTTAGAAAAATTTCCAGCATAACAAAAAATAAAAATTAAAGAATAAACACATTTAATTAATACATATAAAACGATATAAATTTTCTAACTTTCTTACTGTTTTTCTGAGGTAATTTGCCAGCACATTATAGTATGATGGCAATAAATGAACATGGTATCCAAATTGAATCGTTGCAAAAGTGGGCAAATGCTACCTGGCTACTGCATAACGACAATAGCCCAATTGAAGAACTGGTAATTGATAGTCGTAAAATAGCACAACCTGAAAATGCTCTCTTCATTGCATTAAATGCGCAGCATAGGGATGGCCATACATTTATTGAAGATGCTTACAACAAAGGAATACGCAATTTCCTGGTCAGCAAAAACCTTGACGTAAGCTTACTTCAAGGCTCCAATGTGCTTTTTGTAAAAGACACACTTGCTGCACTGCAACAAATTGCTTTCTATAAAAGGAAACAATACAACGTGCCCGTAATAGGCATAACAGGTAGCAATGGTAAAACAGTAGTTAAGGAATGGCTATTCCAATTGCTGGGAGAAGAAAAGGATGTTGTGCGTAGCCCTAAAAGCTACAATTCCCAAATAGGTGTACCGCTTTCAGTATGGCTTATGGAGGCTAACCATCAAATAGCAATATTTGAGGCAGGCATTTCGCAACCCGGCGAAATGGACAAGCTTGAGCATATAATACAGCCCACCATAGGCTTGTTTACAAATATTGGTGAAGCCCATAGCGAAGGCTTTCTTAATATCAGGCAAAAAATAAATGAAAAACTGGTATTGTTTAAACATGCACAGCAACTGGTGTATTGTAAAGATTATCCGGAGCTAAATCAATGCGTTGTACAATTTGTAAATCAAATTAAACCGGGCGACAGTGAAGGGATTCAAATATTTACATGGTCGCAAAAAACGGAAGCTGACCTAAGGATAACAGAGATCACACGCAGAGGTAAAACTTCCGTTATTTCAGGTATTTATCTCGGAAATAATATTAGTATTACCATACCCTTTACCGATCCTGCTTCTATTGAAAATGCCATACATTGCTGGTGCCTGTTATTGCTGCTTAATGTAAAGCAATCGAAAATAGAAAAAGGTATGAGTGCCCTGCATAGCGTTTCAATGCGTTTGGAACTAAAACATGGCGTTAACGATTGCACAATTATTAATGATACTTACAACTCCGATGTCACGTCTCTACTCATTGCACTTGATTATCTAGACCAACAAAAACAACATCAGCACCATACGGTAATATTATCGGACATGTTGCAGATAGCACGTGCTGATACTGAACTTTATGAGGATGTAGCTAATCAGATTAGCCGCCGAAATATTCAACGTTTTATTGGCATAGGGCCCTCACTCACTAAACATAAAGCAGCCTTCCGGAAACATAAAAAATTGCGTAGTATATTTTTTAAAAGTACCGAAGAGTTCCTGAAGAAATTTCACCTGATAACTTTTGAGAACGAGGCAATATTATTGAAGGGTGCGCGAAACTTCGCCTTTGAACAGGTAAGCTTGCTACTTGAACAAAAGGTACATCAAACAGTACTGTCAATAAACCTTTCTGCGTTAACGCATAATTTAAATGTATTTCGCACTAAAATAGCACCAGGCGTAAAAATGATGGCGATGGTAAAAGCCTTTTCCTATGGAGCTGGTAGTTTTGAAATAGCCACCCTGCTACAATATACAGGGGTTGATTATTTATCGGTAGCATATACAGATGAAGGTATCGCGCTGCGCAAAGCAGGGATAACAATGCCTATAATGGTAATGAGCCCCGATGCTACATCCTTCGACAGAATGATAGCGTGGAAGCTAGAACCGGAAATATTTAATTTGTCTTCGTTAACAACGTTTTCTTACATAGCACAAACCCTGCATGCTGTTAATTATCCCATACATATAAAGCTGGATACAGGCATGCACCGGCTTGGCTTTATGGAACATGAAATAAAGGACCTGGCATTGGCGCTAAAAAACAATGCGCAAGTGAAAGTGGCTAGCATTTTTAGTCATTTGGCGGCAAGCGAAGATGCATCAGAAGATGCGTTTACAACCAAACAGGCAAGCTTGTTTACGCGCATGAGCGAAGAGTTAATGCACACCTTACCTTACAAGCCACTACGGCATATATGTAATTCTGCTGCCATAGCACGCCACCGGGAAATGCATTTCGACATGGTACGGCTGGGCCTGGGACTCTATGGCATAGATACCAGCAATATTTTACAAGATGAATTGCTACAGGTAGGAACATTAAAAACAACTATAGCTCAAATAAAAGAAGTTGCTGCCAGCGAAACAGTAGGCTACGGACATAAAAATCCCCTTAAGAACGCAACACGCATTGCCACAGTAAGTATAGGATATGCAGACGGTTATCCTCGTGCATTAGGCAATGGTGTAGCCCATATGCTTATACACAATAAGCCGGCCCCTACAGTTGGCATAGTGTGTATGGATATGTGTATGCTGGATATTAGTGCGATACCTGAAGCGCAGGAGGGCGATGAAGTTATAGTTTTCAGCCCGCAATTACCTATCACTCAATTGTCAAAATGGGCAGGCACTATTCCGTATGAGATGATGACAGGTATATCGCAACGTGTAAAACGTATATACGAAAATGAAGTTTAGGGAGCTTATATTCAAAAGGCTCAGTTCCCAGCGTGTGCGCTTCTTATAGTAGCTATATCTAACTTTTTCATTTTCAACATAGCGTTTGTAGCACGTTGTGCTTTTTCTTTATCGCTGTCAAATAGTAATTCCTCTAAGCCATTTGGCACTACTTGCCAGGAAACACCATATCTATCTTGCAGCCACCCACATTTATCTTCACGTCCACCACCTTCAAGCAACTTCTCCCAATACACATCTACTTCCTCTTGTGTACACAATTTATAAATAACGAAAATGAAGGATTAAGCTTGTAATGTGGGCCGCCGTTAAAAGCAATATAGCTACCGCCCTCAAGCTCAAAAGTTGTAGACATAGCATTGCTACTCACTATTCTGCAATTCTTAAACACGGTGGTATAAAACAGTGCTGCTTCATTAGCTTCTTTTTCAAACCATAGGAAGGGTGTAATCTTTTGCATAGCGTTAGTTATTTAATGTAGATATTACTTAGCATTTGTTTGCTTCATAGCATATAAAATCTCATTTTCCTTTATTCGCTCTTTTACCATCTTTTGCACCAAACTTGCAGGCAAAGGGTTATCTACAGTGAAGTGTATAGTTGTGTTGGCAATATTAAAGTCAGCCAGCTCCTTTTCAAATTTTTTAAATACCGTTTTACTGACTCCAAAAAAGCTACAGTGATTCTTAAAAGCAGCAAAATGTACCAATGGCCCTTTGTACTTGTACGTTGGTATCTGGTAGCTTATCAGTTCCTCTGCCTTTGGGGCAGCTTTAAGTATAGCATTACGTACTTGTGTTAATACTGCCGCTACATCTTCCTTTTGTGCCTGCAAGTATGCGTCTACAGTATTGGCAGTTGTATGCTCAACATTTTTTTTCATGCTTACTTTATTTATCTACCTGTTTAAGCCATGCTTTTAACACTACCTTCAGCTCTTGCTCCTTGGCTTTAGCATCGTTCAAGTCTTTTATTGCTATTACTCTTCTTCCATCTGTGTATTTACCTTCCAGTATGCCTGATACATCTTTAACCTTCTCGCCTGTAGGCAATACCAATAGTATTTTACCTCTGTGCAAATTGATTACCAGTATATCGCGTTTGTATTCTTTCGGGTCGAAAGGCTTCATATCACCACTATAGTAAAAGCTTGGCGAGTTCCATTTTATCTGTTCCGCTATCATCTTGTCAGTGCCAAGTATTATTTGCCTCAAATACTGTACTGTTTCTGCAACATGACTCTCTAGCTTAGCAATATGTGCATCTATCAATTCCTTATCAGATAGCTTCTCTTTCTTTGGCATGTTTTCAGGTTATGATTATATACAAAGATGTGGATAATTGTAAAGTAGCTACTACCATAAATACGACCATTTAGGGGGTAGTTTGCGACACAGAAAATGCCGCCCATAGGCGGCATTTCACTCCGTCAATTTATTACTGGATCAACACCCTCTCTACTGAATAGCCTGATGCATTTGATATACGGACGGTATATAGCCCTGCAGGATAATCCTGCATATTAATGTCTAAATTATTTTGCGATTCAGCTACATATATTACCTGGCCTGCCAGATTCATCACTTCAACTTTAGTTACAAGTTCAGGGAGGTGTACTGTAAAATTGCCGTTACTTGGATTAGGGTAAATTTTAACAGCAAAAGGGGTATTGCTATTTTTTATAGCAGCAGGAAATCTTGTAACACGTATGCTATCGATAATTACCGGGGTTAATGGTTTATTATTAGCATCTTTAGACACTTTGCCAATATTTTGCACTACAACAAAATTATCTGTAACCATACCAAATACGGTATGCTTATTGTTTAAGCGGCTGTTATTAACCAGGTTTATATAAAACTGGCACCCACCAGTGTTAGGTCCAGCATTAGCCATTGCCAACGCCTTTTGCACGTTTTTCAAGGTTGGGTCAAACTCATCGGGTATAGTATATCCCGGGCCACCCGTACCATTCCCGTTGGGATCGCCACCTTGTATCATAAAGCCATCTATAACCCTGTGAAAAGTTAAGCCATCATAGAACATATCGTTTACACGTGCCAAAAAACTATCCACAGTTATGGGTGTTTTTTTATCAGTAAGCTCAATTTTGAAATTGCCCATAGAGGTATAAAAAGTAACTTCCGTTTGTGCCTTAACACTATTAGCACATATTATTAATAATACCAGCAACAAGTATAATTTCTGTAAACTCTTCATTGTATTTATTTAAATAAAGAAACAACAATAAACACACTAGCGCAACCCCTACTCTATTTCGCTTATCATCATATCCCGTATATACTTTACGGGTGCACTTCCATAACTCAGAAATTTTTCATGAAATTCTTTCAAGTTAAACTTATCTCCCATCTTCTTTTTAAGCTCTTCGCGAAGATCGTATATCTCTGTATATCCTGTAAAGTAAGAGCACAGCTGTACCTGTGTAAGTGTTACCCTGCGCCATTTGCCTTCAGCCTCAGCCTGCTGTTGAAATGCTTCGTTTACCAGCAATTGCATTGCCTCGTCTTTACTCATACCTTTTACGTGCACGTTGTAATCGAGTATAGTATTGCAGGTACTACGCAAATTCCACTTATAGTACATTAGCCATATTTCATCTTCATTATTCCCATAGCCGTTCTCCAGCATCATTAGCTCGGTATAAACAGCCCAGCCCTCTATCATAGCACCATTGCCCAGTATAGCCTTAATAAGGCTTGGCGATTGGTTACTATATACTAATTGTGCATAATGGCCCGGAATAGCTTCGTGTATATTTAGTATTTGTAAGGTGTAGTAATTATACTCACGCAAAAAGCTTTCTGCCTGCTCTTTGCTATATGCTGCCAGGCTACCTACATTGTAATAAGTATTCCCTTGTTTATCGTAGGGGCCGGGCGCATTAATAGATGCACCGGCTACACCAGCCATATATGCGGGCTCTTTACGTACTACCAACGGCTTAGACGGATCGAGGTAAAGAAGATTCTTTTCCTTTACAAAAGCTGTAAGTTGTGGTATTTGTTGCTCTATTGTTGCCTGGAAACTATCTGGTGTTGTATGCTTTAACGATATCTTATCTATTACTTGCCTTATCAGTTGCAGGGTATCAGCAGGTTTGGTGGCTGAGCCCATGTATCTTGGCCACAATCTATCCGCTAAAACTGCCATTTTTTCGTGCAAGCCCTTTTTATGTCGCATGGCTTTTTCATATACTTGCTCGGCCGTATAGCCCGACTGTATATCGTAATGAAATTTTTGAGCATACAGTTCTTTCCCCAACCTAAAGCTCCGTGGAGCCGTTACTTTCATGCTTTTCAGCCACTCAACATATCCTTTTATAGCAGTAATTGCTTCCGTAGCCCTTATTCTAATTTCTTGCTTTTCACTACTATCCAAATGAGATTGGATTAATGCATCTTGCAGGTCTTTTTCAAATACAGATAACCCGCCTGTATTCTGCTCTATTGCTAATTGCCTGTGCTCTTCAGTAGGATTTTTGATAGTAAGCTTTGCAGCTTCGTAATAGGCTGGTATATATTGCATTCTAAGAAAAAAGGCATGCAACCTGTTATCGAGGGAATCGTAAGTACCATTCAATATATTCGCAAAGCCTTCTGAAACATTATATTGCGAAGGATCCCATTCATACGAGCGCATTTCAGTTAGATACCATATCGCAGCTTCCAGTTGATTTTTGATCATTAGAAGATCTGTCTTGTTATTATCCGATAGTTCAACACCTCCATTGTTATTCGTATCTGTCTCATATATTTTTAAGGAATCAAGATTCGCCTTGCAAAAATTCAGCTCGGCATCCCGATGTGCTCCATCAGGTACCTGTAAAACACTATCGTACTTATGATACCCCATACTGCTTGCCCAACCGGGATACATTTTCCAAAGGTCTTCTATAAACCTACTTTTATAGGCCTCAAATTGCTTATTCATATCCTTTGGTTTACTTTTATTATTGTTATTGCCACATGACGAAATAATTAAGCACAAGGCTAACAACAGGTTTGCAATACGCATGATGTCTTTATATTATAGCGGCTAAAATAACCCATATGTGTGAGCCTGTATAGTATTTACAGGGTGAATTTCAAGATAGTTTTTCGCTTAATTGTTTATTGCAATAAAGCTGCTCCACTACCAAATTGTTACTCTTATTAGGCATGATCGTTGTAACTTGCTTTGTTTTAACAACAAACACATGCTATATGGATCTACCAATTCCTGATTTTGCAGACCCCAGTATTTGGATAAGTTTACTTACCCTTTGCTTTCTGGAAATTGTACTGGGTATCGATAATATCATTTTCATATCCATAGTAGCGGGCAAACTGCCAAAGGCACAGCAACGCAAAGCCCGCAATATAGGCTTGTTACTGGCCATGCTATTCAGGGTAGGCTTGCTACTATGCATCAATTGGATAATAGGGTTAAAAGACCCGGTAATAACCATCCCGCAAATATCTACCATTGTTAAAGAGCCCCTGCCATTAAGCTATAAAGATATTATTCTGATTGCAGGTGGTATTTTCCTGATAGTAAAAAGCACTTTAGAGATTCATCATAAGTTAAAAAAAGAAGAACCACAGGAGCATGTATCCAAAACCGTTGCCAAAAGCATGGGCACAGTACTTATACAAATTGTACTGGTTGATGCCGTATTCTCTTTCGATTCGATTTTAACTGCTGTAGGACTTGTAGAATATGTACTTGTAAGGATCATAGCAGTCATTGTTTCTATTATTGTTATGATGCTCTTTGCAGGGTATGTTTCTCATATTATTAATCGCCACCCTACACTTCAAATGTTGGCTTTAAGCTTCCTTATAGTTATTGGTGTAGTGCTAACAGCTAGTGGAGTACACCAGGAAGTTAGCAAAAGCATTGTGTATAGCTGTCTAGGGTTTGCCCTGCTGGTTGAACTATTGAATATAAAATTAAGAGGGAAAGAATCTTCGGTTCAGCTTAACGACAAAAATGAAATTGATTCATAGAGCGTTATCTGAAACTAAATAAACAATCAACAAGCCACTGTAGTTCAGTGGCTTTCATATTTACTGTTATTCGGTCCCTGCAGGCTTTTACAAAACATTATTGCGTATTTTGAATAATACACCAAGAGGGCGTAAATATTGATTAACTGGGTTTAAAACCACAACCATTCTTTATTTATTAATAGCATTGCTTAGCCTTACAGTTTGTCGATTATGATTCCTGTTAGCACAGCTACAGTCCAGAAAGATAGCATACCCACCGAGTAACCTATGAATGCCAATACATAGCTCAATACCTTCTTCTCGTTAAAGAATTGGCCTATAGCCCAAGTGCAATAAGCCATTATTGCCCCTGTGGCCACCATATGAGAGTTGATATGTAAAAGAGCATCTACTACCGCAAATATGGCGAATATGAGCATTCCTATGCCCATTACAAAGCAAAGCATAATGAGTATCTCGAAAATATTATATCTGCTCTTCAAAAAGAGCAGCTTTAGCCAATAGCCAATAAATATACCCATGATAATATTGGCATAGCCATAGTGAGCCTCTATCCATGCCATGATAGTTACTGTAGCAGTATGTGCTGCTACACCAGCCGGCTTCATTTCTACACCATGAAAATGGCTGATAGCAGTGTAAATGACCGATGTAATAATGATGAAAATAATGGGCTTTACCAGTCTTGCCCTATCCTCTGTAATGAAGGCACGTATGTTTTGCCCTGGTTTTTGCAGCAGCGCTTTTATTGTGTACAAGATGCCTTTTTCAAAATGTAGTATATGTTGTAGTTCGTGGAATATATAGCTACCATCTACCCGCTTTAAAACAGCTGGACTGCCACAATGGCTACAATACTTTCCACTAATAGTATGGTTACAATTTCTACAGTTCACTCCCGATATTTTTCTATTTTGAATTGCTATAGCTATGCCTATCAAAATTCCAAACAAAAAAATTGCCGAAGCCTACACTTAAGTGTAAACTTGCAGCAGATAGACGCCTTTAGAATGAAAAAAGAACCGCGCACCAGCCTGCTCACAAAAAACAAGCTTGGAGATATGCAGGATGCTGTACTGGAAACTCATCACTACCTGGAACCTCTAAAAGCACTTGCCCGGTTATCGTACGAAAGCGTATACGTAATAGACTATACAGATATGTCTTTTGAATACGTCTCGGAAAACCCATTGTTTCTCTGCGGGTATACAGTAGAAGAAATATTGCAAATGGGCTATCAATTTTACTTCAGGCATGTGCCCGAAAAAGAGCTGGAACTGCTGGCACTTATCAACGAAGCTGGATTCGACTTTTACGAACAGATACCTATAACCGAAAGAA
The DNA here is from genome assembly GCA_023436685.1 of Bacteroidota bacterium. Classification (GTDB taxonomy): domain Bacteria; phylum Bacteroidota; class Bacteroidia; order Chitinophagales; family Chitinophagaceae; genus Polluticoccus. The sequence goes on from JAEZIL010000009.1 coordinate 15,550, forward strand.
AGCTATATAGTATTACTTACGATTTTCATTTGGCTCAAACCAATGGAGAACTGATACTCATCAACCACAAACTAACACCCTTATTCCTTACCCAGGAGGGAAAGTTGTGGAAGTCAATGTGCATCGTATCACTATCGCACCATAAAGCGCCAGGAAATATTCATATATATAAGCACGGAACCAATGAAGTGTGGGAGCTAAACACCGAGATTAGAGTGTGGCAAAAGCTGCAAAAACCCATGCTGACAAGAAGGGAGATTGAGGTACTTCGCCTTTATGGACAAGGACTTACCATCAACCAGATCGCAGAAAAAATATTTGTATCCCCTGATACCGTAAAATATTACCGCAGGCGCATCTTCGAACGGCTGGAAGTAAGCAATATAGTAGAAGCCCTCTCTAGCGCTGTAAATAGTAAACTGATCTAACAGGCACAGACAAGCCATTCAAGGGAAGGATGTGTTTCATGCCCGGTATAATGATAGTTAGCGTAATAAAAGAAGCCTCGCATATGCGAGGCTTCTTACTATCCAGTGATCCCGTTGGGACTCGAACCCAAGACCCATACATTAAAAGTGTATTGCTCTACCAACTGAGCTACGGAATCTCCTTTTTTCCTTTCGGATTGGAGCGCAAAGATAATTATAAACTTATTGCTACAAAATTTTTCTGCTACTTTTTTCTGCTGTTTCTTTCAAATTCAATCCTGCAAAGGGTTTTAAACATATAGTTTTAATTATCCAGTTTTATTTCAAAAAGAAAAGGCCAGTTTTTCCCCGTTACAAATACTCTATTATTGGTTTCATCGTATGCAATCCCATTTAGTACTTCTGGCATACTCTCATCCGTTATCTGCGACAAAGGAGGTATCCCACCTCGCTCGCGCAATGTAGATAAATTGGCTATACCTGCAACCCTGCCATCGGCAGGATCAATTTTCAATATCAAATCTGTTTGCCATTGATTAGCATAAATAAAACCCTTAATAAACTCCAGCTCATTGATATTGCTCACAGGCCCGTAAGGATCTGTAACAGTAATACGCCTTGTTTCCTGGAAAGTGTTAGGGTCAAGAAAATACAAAGTGCTTGTACCGTCGCCATATATAAGGCTTATACCATCTGTTGTCATGCCCCAACCTTCAGTGGTTGCTATGGGGAAGGTTTTTAAAAGCTTCATGGTTTTTTGGTCATAAACAAATCCCGTGTGCTCCTGGTAGGTAAGCTGATATATTTTGCCGTTTAATACCGTTAGCCCTTCACCAAAATATTTCGCATCAAGTTTCTGCTGCTGTAAAATTTTACCTGTGTTTAGTTCAGTTTTCCTTATATCACTAAAGCCATATTTACCCACGCTTTCATACAAAGCACCATCAACGTATTGCAGCCCTTCTGTAAATGCTGCTTTGTCGTGAGGGTATTTATTCAGCAATTGATATTCAATTTGTACGGGAGGTGCTACTGCAGCCGTATGAGCAGTATCTGTTGTAATACCTTCGCCACCCTCTGTTGTTGTGTCTTTACAGGCCGCGAATTGCACAAGCACCGCAAGTAAAAAACAAATAACCAGACAGTTATTTTTAATACTCTTAATTAACATAAAGCGAATATAAGTTTAATGAAGGAATTGCTAAAGCATTGGTAACTATAGGTTCATCGTATCAATATCCCCCTACAGCATCAATTTTACATAAAATGTTGCAAAAAGATTAAGTTTGGTTATCTTTACAATCCACAATAATTTATTTATGCCTCCAAAAGCCAATCATATTAAAGATGTGAAACCAGTTCAGCTGAAGCAGGCTGCGTCCATCCTTATGAAGCGTCGTAACGTAAGCACCAAGGGTGAAATGGCTGAAAAAATTAAAGTTACCCCTTACTACTATTCAAAGGTCATTAATGGCGAAACCCCCCTTACTCAGGCATTTCTCGATAAATTTTTGAAATATGCCCGAGCCGGAAGCGTAAATGAAATACTACAGTCTAAAAAGCCGCCACGCAATATGTATGAAACTATTGCAGAAGGCTTGCAAAACTATATGGAGTTGAAAAAGGTAACTCAGGCCGATCTCGCTGCGCACCTTAAAACCGATCAGCAGATACTTAGCCGGATATTACATTGTAAGAAAAAATTATTTGCTCCGGATATGTTGCTTGAAATTCTACGCATCATCAAGTATAAATTATAAACAACCTCACTAAACTAAGGGCTGCTATGCAGCCCTTAGTTTTTGCAACTAGCCACATTTTGTTGTATCAATTCTTTAATCGTACCAAATGCTATTTCCGATAGCTTTTCTTCTAATAGTATATGATTGATCTCGAAATCATTCCTAATGTCATATATTATGTCGGCTTTCCTCACACTTAGCTCATTTTCCAATTTATAAATAGCCATATCAAGTTGGTGCAATTGTAGAGGTGCGCTGCTACTATTTAACCTACCCGTATATTGCCTCAGTAATTGGTTAGCATAATCTGTAAAAGCTATCAATGGTTCTCCCTGCAACATAACTCAAATAAATTGGATGCAAGGTACATCAGGTTGTCATGCTACAACACAGTGTTTTAACGGTTTTACTAAAAAATCAAGATAAGTTTCCTGAAAAATAACATTACAACCGGGCAAGCGGTAGTGTTAATGCAAATGTTGTACCTTCTCCCACAACACTTTCAAAGCTCAGCGTTCCATTTTGGCGCTCTGTAAATTCTTTACACAATACCAGGCCAAGGCCTACACCTTTTTCATTCATAGTGCCATAGGTAGCTTCGTGTTTGGGCTTAAATATATCTGCCTGCATCTCAGGTAATATTCCCCGCCCGGTATCTTTTACTTCTATTACACACATCTGTTTTTTGGCAAAACATTTTACACTTACATACCCATTAGGACTTGTAAATTTTATTGCATTATTTACCAGGTTGCGCACAACCAGTTGTAGCATATCGTTATCTGCTATTACATACAATGCAGGATTTATATCGTATTCAAAAGCTATACCTTTTTTATCAGCTATCTTACTTTGCAATTCCAGCGTTTCGTGAAGCGCCGTGTAAAGATTTATTTTAACAAGCCTTACCGACATCTGGTCCATTTGTGATTTTGACCAAAGCAGCAAGTTATTCAGCATGTCTGATGTATTACCAGTTAGCCAAAGTAGTTCCTTCTTTATCGCTATTCGGTCTTCTTCATCAATTTCGTTGGTTGATAATAGCTCCAAAGCACTTTGTATGCTGGCTAAAGGGCTTCGCATATCGTGCGATACTATAGAGAATAACTTATTTTTTTCAAGATTTAGCAGCTCAAGATCTTTATTTTTCTTCTCAATATCTTGTGCACGTTTTTCTGCTAATATTCTTTCTCTATGGTAGTTGGCGCGTAAATAATAGATAATGAAAAATATAAAAAGAGATGCCAGACAATAGCTAAAGAACAGATCAGCAAAACGTACACTTTTCTCACTATATGTATAGTTTATTTTCTGAGGCATGTAATAATCAAATAATAAAAGCCCACCTGCAATAGCGATATGCAATAACCACCATATTCCAAATTTTCTCCGTGGCTTAAAGGCCGCTATCATCTGCAATGTCACAAAAAACCCCAAAATTGTAGGTCCGTCTATACCATCATTCATCACATAGCTTATTATTAAAAGTACCAGGCACATGCCTGCATATATAAAACTACTGATGGTATATTTCCCTTTATACCTTGCCAAATAATAGAGATACCCCACCAAACCAATAACGCCAGTAAATACAAGACATATATTGTATAGGCCTAGAAAAAAGTTAACAGGTAGCGTTACGAGCAGAAATAGCCCCGATAATAAGTTAATAGCATTAAAAACTCTGTGCTCCAAAGGCACTAATTCAGGCCTACCTGTTAACTTTTCCCAAATCTGCGACAATTGATTGACAATCATATCTCTATAAGGAAATTAGGAAATAAATTTTTCAAATTTATCTGATACATGTTAATGTTTTAGGAAAATTAAAGGGTTCCCCGCCAGAGGAACCCTTAGATGCATGAAAAAGAAACTCGTTTCTAACAGGGGATAATCGTATCTTAAACAGTACAAAAGTAGATACATTAACATATCTATTGTAAATATTGGTTGTCGTTAACTATTCATTCACCAATCATTAACAAACGATATATAGTACTGTCTCAAAATATAATAGCCTGTCATATTTCCTAAAACACAAACAATTTATATCTTTAAAGCCTTATGCGTACATCACACATTTTATCCGGCATTTTACTAATGGGTGCTTTAGCTACGGGCTGTACCCGAGAAAACGAAGTGATAGAGCCTGCACCAAGGCCAGTAGGTGGTATTGGTGGTAAATCAACCCTTAGAATTACTCCACGCCACCATTTGCAAAATATTAATGGTGCTACAGTATATATTAAGTACGATACGCTTCGTGCTACTACTGTTTTTGATGATTCATCGGCCGTTGGGTTTATTGATGGCAGGCCTATGGCTATTTTCGATTCCCTGGCGCCCGGCAACTACTATTTGTATGCTACAGGCTTGAATAATGATTCTCTGGTGCGTGGTGGTGCTGGTTTTACTATTATAGATTCTCTTGAAACCACTTATGATCTTTATCTGGACGTACTGCATCCAGGGGAAACACTATAATGCTTCAACAAATTGCTATAATATCATCTAAGCTACAAAAGGATAAGCCACCTCAATTGGTGGCTTTCTTATGGATATCGACCAGTTTTCCGTATCTTTTGTCAGAATATTCTTCATTCATCAGGCTCATTAATTATCATATATGAATAAACTCACTACACTATCACTTGCATTAGTAGCATTAGTTAGTAGCAGCGCAAACGCTCAAAAAACCACACACAATCCATTTAAGCATGTGCCTGGCAAAGCAAAAGCAATAGGACAAACTGATATTAAGACCGGTGGCAAAACCAATGCCCTTGTTTCTCGACTGGTATCTGAAGGCACTAACTTTTACGATGGTAGCTCTTATCGCCTTGCCGATTCAGCAAAATACTGGTATTCGCCTACACGTGGCTTTTACAACGATCTTTGGGAAGAATGGGATTATGATACCGCAAACTATATGCGATTTGTAGTTAATTCGTTCAAACTTGTGAACAGGTCTTACAACGAGTATAATACCAGCAATATGCCAACCCTAATGGTAAGTCAGGCATGGGATGGTAGCAGCTGGCTCACGGAAGACCGGTCTACTATAGCTTACGATGCTAATGGCAACGTAACATCTTACGAATATGAATCTAATTCAGGCTCTGGCCTTGAAAAAGAATATAAGATAGTTGTTACCTATAATACATTTAATAAGGTAGAAACTACTACTGAGCAAGAATGGGAGGCGAGCAGCTCAAATTATGTTAACGCTTACCGGACTATGTACACCTATAATACAGATGGTAACGTTTCGGGAGAATATTATGAGGCCTTCAATGGCAGCTCCTGGGATCCTGTGAGCCGTGCTACATATAATTATGATGCTAGTTTTAATAATACGGGCATACTAGAGGAGAACTACAATGTAGGCAACTGGGAACCGGCATACAGAACTACACAAATATTCGACCCTAATAATGATATGATTCAAAGCACCTATGAAGCATATACTTCAGGCAACTGGCAGATAACCAGTGAATCCTATTATACTTACGATAGCAGGCACAATGCAGTAACATCGGAATATCATGGTTACGACGGCACTATGCTTGTACCTTTTTCTTTTAGTACTATGAGTTTTAATATCTACAACCAGATATTGACCCTGCAAAGCATGAGCTGGAACCCTACAACCAGCCAGTTTGAATTAAAAGCCGGAGATGCGGACATGCGTTGGCATTATGAAGAGTTCCCGGTAGCTGTGCAACCTGTTGCCAAACAATTAAATGCATCACTTAAAATATTTCCTGTGCCTGCGGCTAACTTTATCAACATAAGCTTGATAATGGAAAAACCTCATGCAGTACTTTTTGTAGTGCAGGATGCTACAGGCAGGGTTGTAAAAGCATGGAACGAACCAGCAGTGGGCAATCAATATACAAAGCGCCTTAGTACCGAATCGTTAGCACCTGGCAATTATATTATAAAAGTAATGGCAGGCAGCGAAAAATATCAGCAAAAAGTAAGCATTGTACGCTAGCTTATATATTTTGTAATACCCGGTTCCTTCCGGGTTTGCACTTCATTAATAAAAAAGGCACTGTAACCCAGTGCCTTTTTTATTAAAACCAATTTGGTTACTATAATGTACGTTTAACTTCTACTTCATCGTAACCTTCAATAATATCACCGATACGAAGATCATTGTAGTTTTTCACCATCAAACCACATTCATAACCGGCGTTCACTTCTTTCACGTCGTCTTTAAAACGTTTCAGTGAGGATAATTCGCCAGTGTATACCACAATACCATCGCGTACAATATTCAGCTTGGTATTGCGGGTCATCTTACCATCTAACACATAGCAACCTGCAATAGTCCCTACGCCACCAATCTTGAATATCTCACGCACTTCAATATGACATACTGTCTTCTTCTCGATCTTCGGTTCCAGTAGGCCTTCCATAGCGCTCTTAATCTCTTCGATAGCATCGTAGATAATAGAGTAAGTGCGTATCTCAATATTTTCTTGCTCAGCCAGCCTTGCAGCTTGCATAGATGGACGTACCTGGAACCCAAGTATGATAGCGTCGGACGCTGTTGCCAGCAATACATCGCTTTCTGTAATTTGGCCCACGGCCTTGTGTACTACGTTAACTGCTACTTCTTCTGTAGATAATTTCTGCAATGAATCGCTTAGGGCTTCTACAGAACCATCAAAGTCACCTTTGATGATAATGCTCAGTTCTTTAAAGTTACCCAATGCTAAACGGCGTCCAATTTCATCAAGCGTAATATGTTTACGTGTACGTATACCTTGCTCGCGCATGATCTGTGAACGGTGTGTAGCAATTTCTTTTGCTTCATTCTCATCTTCATACATTTTGAACTTTTCACCCGCTTGCGGGGCACCATTCAATCCCAGTACCTGTACAGGTGCCGAAGGACCTGCGGAAGTAACACGCTGGCCACGCTCGTTGAACATTGCTTTCACTTTACCGTGGTATTGACCACATGCTATCATGTCGCCCTGGTGCAGTGTACCGTTTTGAACAAGTAGCGTAGCCTGGTAACCACGTCCCTTATCCAGCGATGCTTCAATAACGCTGCCCGTAGCTATCCTGTCAGGATTAGCTTTCAGCTCTAACAGTTCGGCCTCAAGCCCAATTTTCTCCAACAGCAAATCGATATTGATACCTTTCTTCGCCGATATCTCCTGGCTTTGGAATTTACCACCCAAGTCTTCTACCAGGATGTTCATACCCGCCAGTTGTTCTTTTATTTTTTCAGGATTAGCTCCTTCTTTATCTATTTTATTGATGGCAAATATCATTGGCAAGTTAGCCGCCTGAGCATGCGAAATGGCTTCTTTTGTTTGCGGCATTATTGCATCGTCAGCAGCTACAACAATCACGGCTACGTCAGCCACCTTAGCACCACGCGCACGCATGGCTGTAAACGCCTCGTGACCCGGTGTATCAAGGAAAGTGATCTTTTTACCACTACCGGTAGTTACCTGATAAGCACCAATGTGTTGGGTTATACCACCCGCTTCACCCGATACTACGTTAGCACTGCGTATATAATCGAGCAAAGAAGTTTTACCATGATCTACGTGCCCCATTATGGTAACAATAGGTGCACGTGGCAGCATATCTTCTTCATTATCTGTCTCATCCTCTTCTATATCTGCTTCTTGCTCCAGGTTAATAAACTCAACTTCGTAACCAAACTCTCCTGCCACAAGCTCAATAACTTCCGCATTGAGGCGTTGGTTAATAGACACCATGATACCCAGGCTCATACACTTGCTGATAACCTCGGTAAAACCTACGTTTAACAAGCTAGCCAATTCGCTTACCGAAATAAACTCGGTAACCTGTATTGTTGTACCCTGGCCCATTTCCTCTGCAGCGCGCTTTTCGGCCATTTCCTCACGCTTGTTACGGCGATATTTGGATTTACTGCCTTTACCACCACCGCGGGTATTGCCCGCAAGCTTAGCTTGTGTTTGTCTTATTTTATCTTGTATTGCCTTAGCATCTATTTCCTGTTGCTGTGGTGTTACAGGTGCTCCACCGCGCTGTGGCCTGTTGCCTCCTTGACCGCCACGGTTGAAACCGCCACCTTGCTGACCGCCACGATTAAAACCGCCTCCTTGCTGACCACCGCGATTGAAACCGCCTTGCCCTTGCTGACCGCCTCGATTGATACCGCCTTGCCCTGGCTGACCACCACGATTGAAACCGCCCTGGCCTTGCTGACCGCCTTGTTG